>JBGPQQ010000455.1:0-3426 GCA_041489115.1 Vicinamibacteria bacterium
ATCCTACGTCGGGTCCCTCGCGCGCAAGCGCACTGACTGCGGTCGGTGGCTGGCCTCACACACCGGCTTCCGGCGAGGTTGACGGGAAGGAGGACGACTCGGAAACGCTGATCCCCGAAGGGGAATGTGGCGGGGTGGACGGGATTCGAACCCGCGACCTCCGACGTGACAGGCCGGCGTTCTAACCAGCTGAACTACCACCCCGCTCGGGTGGCGCCGGGCCCCTTTGGAGGGAATCCTGGTGGGCGGTACAGGATTCGAACCTGTGACACCCGGCGTGTAAGACCAGTGCTCTACCGCTGAGCTAACCGCCCAAGCGGACAATCACGAAGATTAGCGGAAAGGACTGAGGGCGTCAAACCGCGCGGTGCCCCTCGGGATGACGAGGCCGGGGCTATCCGCCCAGGCAGTCGGGGAGCGCCTCGCGCCAGGAGCGCAGCGGCGGGAGGCCGAGCCCGAGGTATCGCCCGCCGTCGAGCACGGAGTACGCGGGGCGCCGCGCCGGCAGGCGCAGCTCGGCGACCGTGATGCGCTCGACCGGCACGTCGAGGCCGGACGCGGCGAGCGCCGCCGACGCGAGCTCGTGCCAGCTGCACGCGCCGGCGTTCGTCACGTGAAACAGGCCTCGTCCCCCGGCGCGGACGAGGGCCAGCGAGGCCGCCGCGAGATCGGCGGCGCAAGTCGGGGCGAAGACCTGGTCCGCGACGACGCGCAGGGGCTGGCCCGCGCGCGCCTGGGCCACGATCCTCTCCACGAAGGAGCCGCCCTTCTGCTCGCTACCCCCGCGGCCGAGGACGCCGCTCGTGCGCACCACGAGGTGCTCGGCGCCGCTCGCGGCGACGAGCATCTCCCCCGCGAGCTTCGAGGCGCCGTAGACGCCGAGGGGGCGCGGAGCGTCGTCCTCCCGGTAGGGCCGCGAGGCCGTGCCGTCGAAGACGTAGTCGGTCGAGTAGTGGACGAGGAGCGCCCCCGCGTCGCGCGCGGCGCGGGCGAGGAAGTGGGGGGCCGACGCGTTGACCGCGAACGCGGCCTGCGGCTCGCTCTCGGCCGCGTCCACCCGGTTGTCGGCGGCGGCGTTGAAGACGACGTCGGGCCGGACGCGCGCGACGAGCGCGGACACGGCGGCGCCGTCGGTCGCGTCGATCTCGGCCCGGTCGCCCGCCCACGCGACCTCCCCGCCGAGGAGGGCCACGATCTCCCTCCCGAGCTGGCCCGCCGACCCGACGACGACCGCTCTCACGTCCCGATCGCCTCGGCGAGCGCGAAGTCGCGTGCGGTGAGCCCGCCTGCGTCGTGCGTGCTGAGGACGAGGGTCACCTTCGAGTAGCGGATGTCGATGTCCGGGTGGTGGTCCGCCGCCTCCGCGAGACCGGCCACGCGGTTGACGAACGCCATCGCGGCCGCGAAGTCGGCGAAGGCCCAGGTGCGGCGGATCTCCGGCCCGCGGCGCTCCCATCGGGGCACGCGGGCGAGGCGCCCCAGGATCTCGGTCTCCGTCAAGAGGGCCATGGTTCGTCCTCCGGTCGGCAATCGGTTCGACGTCAGGCCGCGGGCGTCGGCTCCGAGGGGGGGCGACGACGCCGGCGGCGGCGACGCCGGCGGCGGCCCGGGCCCTCCGCCGGGACGGCCGCACCCGGCGACAACGGCTCCGCGGCGGGCTCGTCCCCCGGCTCGACCGGGCCGGGGCCCACCCCGCGCCACTGCATGGCGAGATCGCGACCTTCCTCGCCCCCGTGGATCTCGAGCCAGCGCACCGCGTCTTCGAAGTAGCTCTTCGCGGCCATCGCGCGCCGCGCGGAGGCGGGCCCGTGCGCCTCGTGGAGGCGCCGCTGCGCCAGCAGGACGAGCCGCAGCCGCTCCAGGTCGCGCCGCGCGAAGGGGAGCGACAGGGGCGGCGACGCGTCGGGGGCGGACGCCGCGTCGTCCTCCTCCGCGCCCAGCTCGGCGACCTCGGCGGCCACGTCCTGGCGCGCGGTCCCGGCGTCGGCCGGCCGGCCCGGGTCCGCGCGGCGCGGGGGCGGGGCGGAGGCGGCCACGCGCCGCAGCGGGACGCCGAGCGGCACGAGGAGCGAGCCCATCAGCAGCGGGTTGGTGAGCTGGTCGGGAGTGGCGAGCCCGGCCTGCCGGTGCGCGTCGAGGCGGGCCAGCGAGCCGAGGAGGGCCTCGCCCCCGTCGGCGATCGCCGCGTCGGCCTCGGGCAGGAGGTAGGCCAGGAGGCCGTACTCGTGCAGCATCTCGAAGGTGCGCCGCGAGCGGCCCTGGCGCAGGATCTTGTAGAACTCCTCGAGGATGCGGGCGGAGCTGCTGCGCACGATCTCGCCGCGCAGGGCTCGCACCGCTTCCGCCGTGTCGGGGTCGATCGTGAAGTCGAGCCGGGCGGCGATCGCCACCGCGCGGAGCATGCGCACGGGGTCCTCGCGGAAGCGCACCCCGGGGTCGCCGATCGTGCGGATGACCCGGGCCGACAGGTCCTCGAGCCCCTCCACCCAGTCGATGACCGAGAAGTTGGCGATGTCGTAGAAGAGCGCGTTCACCGTGAAGTCGCGGCGGAACGCGTCCTCCTCGGGCGTCCCGAAGGTGTTGTCGCGGTGGATGAGCGTGTCGCCGCCCTCGGGCTCCGCCGCCCGCCGGAAGGTGGAGACTTCGACCACCTTCCGGCCGAACCGCACGTGGGCGAGGCGGAAGCGGCGGCCCACGATGAAGCAGTTGCGGAAGAGCTTGCGCACCTGCTGCGGGTGCGCGCTCGTGCCGATGTCGAAGTCCTTGGGCTGACGCTCGAGGAGGAGGTCCCGCACCCCGCCCCCGACCAGGTAGGCGACGAAGCCGTTGTTCTTGAGGCGGTAGAGGACCTTGAGGGCGTCGGGGTCGATGTTCTTCCGCGAGATGATGTGCTCGGGCCGCGACAGGATGCGCGGGGCGACGTTTCCGGGGGTGGCCTCCATGTGAGGGGATTATAGATCGGGGCGCCCGCGGCCCCCGCCCGCCATGGGGTGAAGGACGACCCGCTCTCCCGCGCGCTCGGCGCGGAAGCGGACGTCCGCGGGAAAAAGGCCCGCCCGGCGGAAGGGCGGCAGGGGCCGTGCCGGGTCGCGGACGAAGGCGTCTCCGTCGCGCCGAAGCGCGCCGACGAAGAGTAGCTCGCGCCACTTGAGCTCGGGGATCGAGAAGCCGCCCTCGACGGGCACGACGTCAGCGAAGGGCTCCTGGTGGTCGGCCATCAGCGCCGACGGCCCGCCTGGGCCATCTTCCGGGCGACGTGCTCGAGCAGCTTCAGCTCCTGCCGGCCGCTGTGGCTGTCGTCCTGGCCCGCTACCGCAAGGATTTCCTCTTCGGTAACATCGCCGCCGACGTGGTCGCGGCCAAGCGGCTCAGCCGCGTCAAGCAGGTCTGCCATCACTGGGACACCGGTTTTGCCATTCTGGACGA
>JBGPQQ010000456.1:0-3399 GCA_041489115.1 Vicinamibacteria bacterium
CCTTCGGGGTCGAGGCCATCGCGGCGGGAACGCCGGCGATCAGGACGGCCGAAGCGAAGCGGGCCGCGAGGCGGGCCCTGGAGAATCCGTTGCGCACGTGCACCTCCTGGTGGAATCGACGTCAGCCCGCGGCCTTCCGGCGGGTCGCGGTCACGGCCCGGAGCTTGCGAAAGAGGTCGTCGACCATGGCGCCGACGTCCTCCGGGTGCTGATCGAACCAGACGTTGAACGCCGTGTCCAGCAGCGCCCGCGTCACGAACGCGAGGAGCGCCGGAGTGCTGTCCTTTCGCGGGTCGGTTCCGAGCCGCGTGGCCATGATCGCCGCCAGCCGCTCCTCCATGCGCGCGTGGCGCTCCAGCATGGCCCGGCGCAGGGTCCGGCTCTCGCGCAGGAGGCGGATGATCGCGCGCGCCTGGTCGGCGTCCGCGAGGCGGGCCTCGACGACCGGCCGCAGCGCCCGGTGCACCGCGACGAGCGGAGGCTCGTGGGCCGGCCGCCGGGAGATGGCCGCGAGCAGGTCCTCGGCCAGCGCGTCGGAGGTCTCGACGAGGACGTTCTCCTTGGAGGCGAAGTAGCGGAAGAACGTGCGGCGGGAGACGCCGGCCGCCCGGGCGATCTCGTCCACCGTGGTGGCCTCGTAGCCCTCGGCGGCGAAGAGGTCCCACGCCACGCGGGAGATCTCGCCCCGCACCAGCTCGTGCTTCCTCCGCTGCAGGCTCGACGCTCCCGCCGCCGGGCGCCGGCCCGGTCGACGAGGGACGGCCGCCGTCTTCGTCATCGGCTGCGGAGTATAGCACCCGGTGTTGACATTGGCACCGGGTGTCAATACGATCCCCGCCGACGAGACGCGCGCCGCCCCGGGGGGGCGCGCGGCGGGTGCCGCCCTCGTCGTCAGGACAGGAGAAAGCGACATGCGCGCGATGAAGTGGACCTCGTTTGTCGCGGCCGGGCTCTTTGTGGCGACTTCTTCCGGGGCCTTCGCCCAGCCGGCCCCGGCCCCGCTCACCGACCGGCAGGTGAGCGCGAAGGTCGACGCGCTCCTCGCGCAGATGACGCTCGAGGAGAAGGTCGGCCAGCTCACCCAGATCGCGGGCGGGCTCTTCCCGGGCGCGAAGCCGGAGGAGACGCTGCGCAAGGGCGGCGCCGGCTCCATCCTGTGGCTCAACGACACGAAGAAGTTCAACGAGCTGCAGCGGGTGGCGGTCGAGGAGTCACGGCTCAAGATCCCGGTCCTCTACGGGCTCGACGTGATCCACGGCTACCGCACGATCTTCCCGGTGCCGCTGGCGATGGCCGCGTCCTGGGACCCCTCGGTCCACGAGCGGGCGGCGGCGATCGCGGCGAAGGAGGCCCGCGCGGCGGGCATCCACTGGACCTTCGCGCCCATGCTCGACATCGCCCGCGACGCGCGCTGGGGCCGCATCGTCGAGGGCGCCGGCGAGGACCCCTACCTCGGCTCGGTGATGGCGGCGGCGCAGGTGCGCGGCTTCCAGGGGCCGTACCTCGGGGCGCCGGATCGCGTCCTGGCCTGCGCCAAGCACTTCGCCGCCTACGGCGCGGCGGACGGCGGCCGCGACTACGACCCCGTCTACCTGTCGGAGGGCCGGCTGCGCAACGTCTACTTCCCGCCCTTCCAGGCGGCGGTCGCGGCCGGCGTCGGCAGCTTCATGAGCGCCTACATGGACCTCAACGACGTGCCCGCCGCCGGCAACCGCTGGCTGCTGCGGGACGTGCTGCGCGGCGAGTGGGGATTCGAGGGCTTCGTGGTGAGCGACGCCATGGCCGTCGGCAACCTCGTGATCCAGAACTTCGCCCGGGACGGGCGTGATGCCGCCCAGAAGGCGCTCTCCGCCGGGCTCGACATGGACATGGCCAGCAACACCTACCCCCAGCACCTCGCCGGCCTCGTCAAGGACGGGAAGCTGACGGTGGCCCAGCTCGACGAGGCGGTGCGAAAGGTCCTCGCGGTCAAGGTCCGCCTGGGCCTCTTCGAGCACCCCTACGCCGACGAGGCGCGCGTGGCGCAGGTGCTGGCGGCGCCCGAGCACCGCCAGGAGGCGCGCCTCGCCGCGCAGAGGTCGATGGTGCTGCTGCGGAACGAGGGCAAGGCGCTACCGCTGTCGAAGGCGCTCACGAACCTCGCCGTGATCGGCCCCCTCGCGGACTCGAAGGCCGATACCGAGGGCTCGTGGATGGTGTTCGGGCACGTCCCCGCCGCGGTCACCGTCCTCGAGGGCATCCGCGCGAAGCTCCCCGGCGCGAAGGTCGAGCACGCGAGCGGCCCGCAGATCAAGCGCGACATCCCGTCGATGTTCGACGACTTCGTGCCGGGCCCCAAGAAGCCCGCCGAGACACCCGAGCAGGCGGAGGCGGCGTTCCAGAAGGCCGTCGAGACGGCCCGCGGCGCCGACGTGGTGGTGATGGTCCTCGGCGAGCAGGCGAACATGAGCGGCGAGGCCGCCTCGCGCGCCTCGCTCGACCTGCCGGGCCGGCAGGAGGAGCTGCTGAAGGCCGTGGTCGGCCTGGGCAAGCCGGTGGTGCTGGTCCTCCTGAACGGCCGTCCCCTGAGCATCAACTGGGCGGCCGAGCACGTCCCCGCCATCCTCGAGGCCTGGCAGCCGGGCACGGAGGGCGGCCACGCCGTGGCCGACGTCCTCTTCGGCGACGCGAACCCCGGCGGCAAGCTGCCGGTGACCTTCCCCCGAAGCGGCGCCCACGGCCCCCTCTACTACGCGCGCAACGTGACCCACCAGCCGGAGGGCTCGCGGATGTACAGGTCGCGCTACTGGGACGGCCCGCCGACGCCGCTCTATCCCTTCGGCTTCGGCCTCAGCTACACCACGTTCGCCGTCTCGAACCTGAAGCTGGCCGCGCCGCAGGTGAAGGCCGGCGGGACGGCCACCGTCTCGGTCGACGTGGCCAACACCGGCGCCGTCGCCGGCGACGAGGTCGTCCAGCTCTACGTGCACCAGAAGGCGGGCAGCGACTCGCGGCCCCGGCGCGAGCTGAAGGGCTTCCGGCGCGTCAGCCTGAAGCCGGGCGAGACGCAGACCGTGACCTTCCCGCTCGGGCCGGACGAGCTGCGCTACTGGAGCACCTCGCAGCGGAAGTGGGTGCAGGACGCGGAGGCGTTCGACGTCTGGGTCGGCGCGGACTCGACCGCGACGCTGCACGCCGACCTGTCGGTGGTGCCATGAGACCCGCGAGGCGATCGCCGCCGCGATGAACGCGTACTGGGTCTCGTTCGCGCGCACGGGGGACCCGAACGGCGACGGCCGCCCGAAGTGGCCCGCCTACTCGGCGAAGGACGACGTTCTGATTGACTTCGGGATCGCCGGGGCGGCGGCGAAGCCCGACCCGTGGAAGGCACGGCTCGACCTCATCGAGAGCGCCGCCTCG
>JBGPQQ010000457.1:0-3355 GCA_041489115.1 Vicinamibacteria bacterium
ATCGTCGCCCCTCACGAGCCCAGCCGGTCCCCGGCCCGCACCCCGTTCCCCTTCGCTCTCTTCACGATCGTGATCAGGAGACACCCATGAAGGCAGGCGTGCTCAAGGAAACCTGGCCGGGCGAGACGCGAGTGGCGGTCGTTCCCGGCGTCGTGCCCGCGCTCGCAAAGGCGGGCGTCGAGGTCGTCGTCGAGTCGGGAGCGGGCGACGCCGCCGGCTTCCCCGACGCCCAGTACGCCGAGAAGGGAGCCACCCTCGCCGCGCACGACGGGGTGCTGGCGGGCGCCACGCTCCTCCTCTCGGTGCGCTCGCTCTCCGGGGGGCAGGACGCGGACGCGATCGGCCGTCTCCAGCCGCGCCACGTCGTGATCGGCTTCCTCGACCCGCTCCAGCGCCCGGAGGGGGCGAAGGCCCTCGCCGCCCGCGGCGTCACGTCCTTCGCCCTCGAGCTCGTGCCCCGCATCTCGCGCGCCCAGAGCATGGACGCCCTGTCCTCGACGGCCACGATGGTCGGCTACAAGGCCGTCCTCCTCGCGGCGAACACGCTGCCCCGCATGATGCCGATGATGATGACCGCCGCCGGCACCGTCGCTCCCGCCCGCGTGTTCGTGATCGGTGCCGGTGTCGCCGGCCTGCAGGCGATCGCCACCGCCCGACGCCTGGGGGCGGTGGTCGAGGCCTACGACGTCCGGCCCGCGGTCAAGGACCAGATCCACAGCCTCGGGGCGAAGTTCGTCGAGCTGCCGCTCGAGACGGCGGCGGCCGAGGACAAGGGCGGCTACGCGAAGGCCCAGGACGAGAGCTTCTACCGGCGTCAGCGCGAGCTGCTGGCGAAGGTGGTGGCGGACAGCGACGTCGTGATCAGCGCCGCCGCCGTCCCCGGGAAGAAGGCGCCCGTGCTCGTGACCGACGAGATGCTCGAGGGCATGCGCCCGGGCTCGGTCGTCGTCGACCTCGCCGCCGAGCAGGGCGGCAACTGCGAGGCGAGCGAGGCTGGGAAGGACATCGTCCGCCACGGGGTGAAGGTGCTGGCGCCGCTCAGCCTCGCCACCACCATCCCCCACCACGCCAGCCAGCTCTACGCCAAGAACGTGGCCAACTTCGTCGTCAACATGGTGAAGAAGGGCGAGCTGCAGCTGGACGCCGACGACGAGATCGTGCGCGACAGCATGCTCACCCGCGGGGGGGAGGTCGTTCACCCGCGGGTCCGGGAGGCGCTCGGGCTCGCCCCCCTCCCGGTTCCGCAGCCCGCGTAGGCCGTCCCGCGTCACCGCGGGACTCGTGCGAAGCCGCCCCGGGGGGCCCTCGCACGGCCCCTGTTATACTTCGGGCTCGGATTGTGCCCGAAATGCGGAGCCCGGCAGCGCTGGAAACGCCCCGACGGAAGCTCGAGGACATCCTCTCCCGGCCCGACCGGGAGGTGAACCTCGCGGAGGCGGCGCTTCTCGTGGCGGCCGAGGAGTACGGTGACCTCGACGTCCGCGGCTACCTCGCCCGCCTCGACGAGATGGGGTGCGCCCTCCGCCGGCGGCTCGAGGAGGAGCCCCGCCCCGAGCGCGCGGTCATGGCCCTGAACCGCTACATGTTCCAGGAGCTGGGCTTCCGAGGGAACACCGAGCAGTACTACGACGCCCGGAACAGCTACCTGAACGACGTCCTCGACCGCCGGACCGGCATCCCCATCACCCTCTCCACCGTCTACATGGAGGTGGCCTGCCGCGGTGGGCTCGAGGTGGACGGCGTGGGGCTGCCCGGGCACTTCGTCGTACTCATCCAGACCCCGGCCCGGCCGCTCCTCGTGGACCCCTTCCACGGCGGGACGCTCCTCACCGAGAAGGACTGCCAGGAGAGGCTCGACCGGATCTTCAACGGCAAGGTCAAGCTCGAGCCCAAGATGCTCCGTCCCTGCAAGCGCAAGGACATGCTCGAGCGCATGCTCCGCAACCTGAAGGCCATCTATCTTCGTGACCAGGACGCGGACCGCGCGCTTCGCGTGGTGGATCTCATCGTCCGCATCCAGCCCGAGAGCGCCGAGGACCTGCGCGACCGGGGCGTTCTCTACGCGTCGCTCGACTGCTACGGCCTCGCCGCCCGCGACCTCGAGTCCTACCTCGCCCTCGCCCCACAGGCGAAGGACCCGGAGGACCTCGCGGCCCGGGTGGCGCTGCTGCGGCTGAAGGCGTCGCGTCTCAATTGATCGGAGGAAAAGCAATCATGAGCACGGTCAGCACCGCCGCCGGGATTGGCAAGATCGAGGAGTACCTGGGCTCGGACGCCCGGAACCTGCTCGACTACACCTGCAAGGGCATCCCGAAGTCCAGCCTCCATGTGCCGGGCCCCGCCTGGGTCGACCAGGTCCACGCCGGCTCCGACCGGCCGACGCCGGTGCTGCGCTCCCTGCAGGCGATCCTCGACCACGGGCGCCTGGCCGGGTCCGGCTACGTCTCGATCCTCCCGGTGGACCAGGGCATCGAGCACTCGGCGGGCGCCTCCTTCGCCAAGAACCCGCTCTACTTCGACCCCGAGAACATCGTGAAGCTCGCGATCGAGGGCGGCTGCAACGCGGTCGCCTCGACGCTCGGCGTCCTCGGCGGCGTGGCGCGCCAGTACGCCCACAAGATCCCCTTCCTGCTCAAGGTCAACCACAACGAATTCCTCACCTACCCGAACAAGTTCGACCAGATCTTCTTCGCGTCGATCAAGCAGGCGAAGGACATGGGTGCCGTCGCGGCGGGGGCGACGATCTACTTCGGCTCGCCGGAGTCGGGCCGCCAGATCGTCGAGGTCGCGCAGGCCTTCCAGGCCGCCCACGAGATGGGGATGGCCACCGTCCTCTGGTGCTACCTCAGGAACCCCGCCTTCAAGAAGGACAAGGACTACCACGTGTCCGCCGACCTCACCGGCCAGGCGAACCACCTCGGGGTGACGATCGAGGCCGACATCATCAAGCAGAAGCTGCCCGAGAACAACGGCGGCTACAACGCCATCAGCTCGAAGGAGAACCCCTACGGCAAGACCGACAAGCGGGTTTACTCCGAGCTGACGAGCGACCACCCGATCGATCTCTGCCGCTACCAGGTGGCGAACTGTTACATGGGCCGCGCAGGCCTCATCAACAGCGGCGGCGCCTCCGGTGCGAACGATTTCGCCGAGGCCGTGAAGACGGCGGTCGTGAACAAGCGCGCTGGGGGCATGGGCCTCATCTCCGGCCGCAAGGCCTTCCAGCGCCCGATGGCCGAGGGCGTGAAGCTGCTGAACGCGATCCAGGACGTGTACCTGGCCAAAGAAGTCACAATCGCGTAACATACTGAATTAAAGTGTCTTACAGCGCTGCCCCTGACCGGTCGGTCTGGGG
>JBGPQQ010000458.1:0-3348 GCA_041489115.1 Vicinamibacteria bacterium
CCGTCCCGGCCCGACCGTCGCGAGGACGAGCCCCCGGCCGACCCGGAGAGGCCGCCGGGGCACGGCCGCGGTTTGGCGGCCCGCCGGGCGGCCGGTCATAATCCTCTCGATGGCGGCCCCCCTGGCGCAGCCGGCCCCGCGCATCCTGACCTTCCACCGTGTCGTGGTGACCGCGCTCTTCGCGGCCTCCATCCTCGGCGGCGCGCTCATCGGCGTCTTCTTCGCCTTCGAGAGCGACCTGCCCCAGGTCACCTCGCTCGAGGACTTCCAGCCGAACATCATCACCCAGGTCTTCGCCGCCGACGGCAACGTCCTCGGCGAGTTCGCGATCGAGAAGCGCGTGGTCGTGGAGTTCCGGGACATCCCGCCCGTCCTCCGCAACGCCATCGTCGCCGTCGAGGACGCCGACTTCTGGAAGCACATCGGCATCAACCCCTGGCGCATCCCGGGGGCGGCCCTCGCCAACCTGCGCTCCGGCCGGCGCGGACAGGGCTTCTCCACCCTGACCATGCAGCTCACCCGCCTCCTCTTCCTGACCCCCGAGAAGACCTACGAGCGCAAGATCAAGGAGGTCATCCTCGCCTTCCAGATCGAGAAGAACTTCACCAAGGAGGAGATCCTCACCCTCTACTGCAACCAGATCTACTTCGGCCACGGCAACTACGGCGTCGAGGCGGCCAGCCGCTTCTTCTTCGGCAAGGCGGTCAAGGACCTGACCCTGCCCGAGGCCGCGCTCATCGCCGGCATCGCCCAGAGCCCGGGGCGCCAGAGCCCGATCGAGCACCCCGACCGGGCCACCCAGCGGCGCAACCACGTCCTCGAGCGCATGGCCGAGGAGAAGTACGTGAGCCGCGAGGAGGCGGAGGCGGCCGAGCGGTCGCCGCTCGGCCTCCACCTGCGCAAGGACCCGCCCTCGATCGCGCCCCACTTCCTCGAGGAGGTGCGCAAGTACCTCGAGCGGGAGTACGGCAGCCAGCGCATCTACCAGGGCGGCCTGCGGGTCTACACGACGCTCGACCCCGGGATGCAGCGGGCCGCGGTCCGGGCGCTGCGCGACGGGCTCCGCAAGCTGGACCGCCGCGCGCGCGGCTTCGTGAAGCCGGAGACGAGCCTCCTCGCGGACGGGCGGCTGCCGGAGCCCCTGTACCTCGAGGAGTGGGACTGGCCGTTCGCGGCGGGCGACGTGGTGCGGGGGGTCGTGATCGCCTCCGACCGGGCGATCGCGGTCGTCCAGATCGGCGACTACCGCGCGCGGCTCTCCCCCGCCGACGTGGCGTGGACGAGGCGGAGCAGCCTGTCCGACGTCCTGCCCCGCGGGGTGGTGGCGCCCTTCCGGATCGTCTCGCTCTCCGAGACCGACGGTCGGAAGGAGGCGGTGGTCCGGCTGGAGCAGGAGCCGAAGGTCGAGGGGGCGCTCCTCGCCCTCGACGTGCGCTCGGGCGCGGTGCAGGCGATGGTGGGCGGTTACGACTTCGAGAGGAGCAAGTTCAACCGGGCGACGCAGGCCATGCGCCAGGTGGGCTCCGCGTTCAAGCCGGTCGTCTACGCCGCCGCCCTCGAGACGCTCGGGTGGACCCCCTCCACGATCATCGTGGACGCCCCGCTCAGCTTCCCGAACCCCTGGAACAAGACGACCTGGACGCCGCAGAACTACGACGGGGCGTACCTGGGGCCGATCCCTCTCCGCCGCGCGGTGGAGCAGAGCCGGAACATCCCCGCGGTGAAGACGCTGCAGGCGGTGGGGGTCGAGAAGGGCATCGAGTACGCGCGGAAGCTGGGCCTCACGGGCGAGCTGCCCCCCTTCCTGCCGATCGCCCTCGGCGCCGGCGAAGCGACGCTCCTCGAGATGGTCGGGGCGTACGCCACGTTCGCCAACCAGGGCCTGCGGATGAAGCCCTTCCTGATCGAGCGGATCACCGACCGCGACGGCAACGCCGTCGAGCAGGCGACGCCCCGGGCGACGGACGCGCTCCGGGCCGACACCGCGTTCATCCTGACCTCGCTCCTGCGCGGCGTCGTGGAGCGGGGCACCGCGGCCCGGGCGCGCCGGCTCGGGCGGCCCATCGCGGGCAAGACCGGCACCACGAACGACTTCACCGACGCCTGGTTCATCGGTTACGAGCCCTCGCTCGCCGCCGGGGTGTGGGTCGGGTTCGACGAGAAGAAGGACTCCCTGGGCCGCGGCGAGACGGGGGCCGACGCGGCCCTGCCCATCTGGATGGACTTCTGGGGCGCGGTCACCGCCGATCGCCCCGTCGAGGAGCACACGATCCCGGGCAACGTCGTCTTCGTCCCCGTGGACGAGATGGGCCGCCCGGGAGCGCCCGGGGCGGCGGGCGTCCGGATGGAGGCCTTCGTGGCCGGCACCGAGCCTCGCGCCGCCGAAGGCGTCCCACCGACCGAACAGTAATGGGCTGCGTGACGGCCGATGGCCACCCCGCCCGGCGCCACCGGCGCGGGGAGGGCTCCCGCGCGGGTCGCCTTGCGAGACGTGGACCCGTGCGGGACACGGGACCGCCGCGGAATTCACGGGCCACGGCGAGGCTCACTGCACCGGGCGGCTTGCCGTCCCCACCGCTGATCCCGACTCACGGCAAAGGGCGGTAATCGGGATAGCGCGCGGGACCGGGGCCGAACGTCACCCGCCAGGCCCGCCCGTCGGAGAGCCGCTGGCGGTAGACCGCGTACTCCCCCGTGATGTCCGAGGCGAAGGCGATCTCGGTCCCGTCCGGGGAGTACACGGGGTCGTAGTTGAGGGCGGGCCAGGACACGAGCGCCCGCTCCTCTCCTGTCGCGAGGTCGTGCTCGACGAGGCGGCTCGTGGGGCGCAGGTGGCCCCGCCTGACGTAGACCACCTTCCGCCCGTCGCGGCTGAACCGCGGCTCGCACCCGCCGGTCGTCACCCCGGAGACCCGGTGCTCCTTCCCGGTCGCCACCTCCACCACGTAGATCTGGTGGCCGATCCTGTGGTTCGACGAGTAGGTGATGAAGCGGCCGTCGGGGCTCCAGTGCGGGTTGCCGAAGATCGGGTCGCTTCCGTGCCGGACGAGCTCGCGCACGGTCCCCGCCGCGAGGTCCTCCACGAGGAGCCGCTCCGGCCCGTCGAGGTCCGACAGGAAGGCGAGCTGCTTCCCGTCCGGCGAGAGGTCGGACTGGTACTCGGTCGCACCATTGGATCGGATGCGACGGGCCTCCCCTCCTTCGGCCGGCACCTCCCACAGCTGGTAGTTCCCCGTCCGTTGCGAGGTGAACACGATGCGACGTCCGTCCGGGCTCCAGCGGGCGAGGCTGTCCTCGGCGGGGTGGTCGGTGAGGCGTCGTTCGACTCCGCCGCCGGCGGGGATGACG
>JBGPQQ010000459.1:0-3345 GCA_041489115.1 Vicinamibacteria bacterium
CCAGGACTTCTTCGTGGCTGCGCCGGTGGAGGGGCGTCCGGGTCACGTCGGGCACCGGCCAGAGGCGAACGCTGGGGCGCTCCCCGCTCGACGCCACCCATCGGCCATCGGGCGAGAAGGCCACTCGCTGCGGGCTGTCGACCTGGGTGAAGAAGAGATGCGGCTCTCCGCCCGAGGCCGGCCCGATGCGCAGGATACCCTCCTCGCTGCCCGTGGCGACGACCGTCTCCGCTGGATCCAGAGCCACGGACGTGCAGCGGGGGCAGGAGAAGACCCTCGACGGCGCCCGACCGTCCAGGCTGACCCGGACGACCTCGTCCGGCTCTCTCAGAACGGCGAAGACGGTACGGCCTCGACGGCCGGCAGCCACGGCATGGGCGGGACGGGAGGACAGCACCGTGTGCCGGCCTTCCCCCAGATCGAAGGAGAGAACGCCGTTCGTGAGGCTGCTCGCCACGATGTGGTCGTCGTCCAGGAACGAGAGGCCGCTCACTCCGCCCGCAGTCCCCTCCCCGGCGCCCGGCAGCGGCCCGAGGACGCGCACCGTTCCGCTCTCGAGGTCCCAGAGTCGGATCACCTTGTCTTGCGCCGACCCCGTCCACGGGGCGGCGGCCAGGAGACGCCCATCAGGGGAGAAGGCGAGAGAGAAAGCGAGGAAGACGATGGTACCCGCGGAGAATCCCTTCAGCGTGCATGTCGCCCCTCCGGCGACGGGCACGACGAGGACGCGCCCGTGCCTCGTTGAAACGGCCACCCGTCCGCCCCTGGGATCGACGGCGAGCCCAGGGAAGTTCATCGTCTCCCGCAGGAGGATGCGTTCCCTGTCGACGTCGTCGATCGACAGCGACCAGGCGCGCAGCGTGTTGTCCCATCCGCCGGAGGCGGACACGAGATGGGACCCGTCTGGCGTGAACGCTACGTCATCTACGAACCACTGGTGGGGCCCGATCGAGCGCGGGTAGCTCTCTCCAAGCGGCCAGAGGGCGATCTCCCGGTCGATGGCGGTGGCGAGCCAGCGGTCGGATGGCTCGAAGGCAACGTCCGCAAGCCACTCTGCCGGCCCGTGAAGCTGCAGGACCTCGCCCGCGAGCGGTGCGGTGAGGTCGAAGAGCCGCACGACGTTCGGGGCACCAGTCCAGGCGCCAAGCCACTTCCCCGCGCCGCCGTAACGCAGGATGGAGAAGCCCGTACCCTCGAGAACTCGAAGGGGTCGCTCGGATCGGGCGGCCGTGGGCCAGATCCTGATCCCGCCGGAAAGGTCGCTCGCCGCGAGCGTTCGCCCGTCGGGATGGAGCGCGACGGACACGACGTCGGCCGGATGCGCGGCGACGACGCGCGGCGGCGACGACCAGTTCTCCAACGAGCGCACGTGCACGTTCCGGCCCCGGGCGTAGGCCAGGTGCAAGCCACCCTCATCGACGTCCGCCGACCGGAAGAGCACGAAGACGCCGGGGGCCGAGGCAGGCGAGTCCATCGTGCCGACCAGCCGAGGTTCGCCGTTGACGAGCGGGATCCATCGGACGATGTCCCGCCTCCCCACCGTCGTCCACATGACTGCGTTGTGGCCCCGCACGAAGAAGTGCGAGGATCCTTCGTCCAACCTCAACCTCCGGATCTCGCGCCCGTCGGGAACCGACCACAGGCGGACGTCGCCACCCTGGTTGGCGACCACCACTTCGCCGTCCGGTCCCAAACCGAACCCGACATCTACGTGGGTGCTGCTCGGGAACTGCCCTTCCATGACCACCGCCTCGCGGCCATCGCGGTGCCACAGCTCGACCTTCCGCGAGCCGCCCAGGGCGAGCCAGCTGCCGGTCGGGTCGAACGCCAGCACATTCCCAAGCCAGAAGGGCTGCAGGTCCGTGGGCGCCACGAAGGCGGTCGGGGCGTCCTGCAGCACGCGCAGGGCGAGGCGCCGGGCCTCCTCGGTGTCGGCCAGCTCCAGGCTCTTGGTGGCATACGCGAGGGCTGCCGTGGGATACCGCTCCAGCTCGGCCTCGCCCAGGGCGAGCAGCGTGCCCGCTTCCGCTCGAACTGCCTCAGCGTCCGCCCGTCGCCGCGCGGCCTCGCTTCGCGTCCAGAAGACGCCGACGACGCCGAGACCGATGGCCAATGCGGCCACGATCGCTGCGACTGCCATCCGCCGACGGCGCCTGTGACGCTCCGCGAGGGCCGTCATGGCCCGGCCGAACTCCCCTTCGAGCGCGGAAAGCCCGCCGGCGTAGCGGGCCCGCCACGCGCGGTAGTCCAGGTACGAAGCCCCCCGCCACAGCAGGTCGTCCCCTCGTCCGCGCTCGTCCCACAGGTGCGCGGCCTGCCGGAGCTGGTCGCGCAGCTGCGCCCCGTCCGCGTCCTGCGTCTGCCACCGCGCGAGCCGAGGCCAGTGCGTGAGCAACGACTCGTGGACGATCTCGACACGGCGATGGCCCGCCTCGTCTCGGGCCGCTGCGGGGGCATCGCCGTGCGTTGTCGTGGTCGGGCCCTGGCCTGAATGTGCATCCGCGGCCTCGTACTCCGTGAGGAGACGCGCGTCCACCAGCGCGTCCAGCACGACTCCCGCCTCGTCCCGCTTCTCCACGAAGACCGACAGCAGCTCCGCCCGATCGGCCGCCGCTCGAGTGCCCTGCGCCGTCACCAGGTTCCGGAAGATCTCCCGAACCATCCCCTCCCGCTCCGGCCCTAGCTGTGAGAGCGTCGTCTCCGCGTGCTGGGCCAGCGCCCCCGCCACGCCCTCGATCCGCTCGTAGGCCTCCCGCGTGAGGAGCTTCCGGCTTCGGTCCCGTTCCTCCCACAGGCGCGAGACCGCAAAGGCCAGGAGCGGCAGCGCGCCGCGCTCGGACGCCACCGCCTCCACCATCTCCTCGACGAGCGCGTCCTCCTCGAAGCGCACGCCCCGCCGCGCCGCCGGCTCGACCAGGGCCCGCCGCAACGCGTCCGGGGAGGGCGGGGTGAGAGGCGTCAGGTCGTGGAAGACGGGCCGCAGGCATTCCTGTTCGCTGCAACGGAAGAGGAAGTCGTCGCGGAGCGACAGCAGGACGTGGACCTCGGCCTCCTCCGCAAGCCGCCCGAGGAGTGAGGCGAAGCGTGCCTGCACCTCCGGACCGTTGAGGGCATAGAGCTCCTCGAACTGGTCCACGACGACGAGGGCTCCGTCGCTCCTTTTCCGCCAACCGCGGACCGCGGAGAGCGCACGGTCGGAACCACCGCTCAGGCTCAGCTCCTGGACTCCCTGGAGCAGCTCACCGATCGCCTCGGCATCGCCGGCGAGATCGGGGATCAGGGCGCGGGCGAGCGCCAGGGCCGGGCTGGCCCCGGGGGTCAGGTAGGCCACGCCCCAGCACGAAG
>JBGPQQ010000460.1:0-3324 GCA_041489115.1 Vicinamibacteria bacterium
AAACTAGGTCTCTGTGCCCCTAGGCATGAATCCCCTTTCTGGATGAGGGGGAAGCCTGTCGGCGGCACTCCGAATCTGGCATCTTCCACCGTTGATTCGGACGTTGTCAAGGGAGGCGCGGTCGTGTCTTCGCGTGCGGCGCGGGGCGCGATGAGCGCGGGCGGAGGCGGCGTCAGGCGGTCATGAGCGCATTCGAGTTCGGGATTCTGGGTCTCTATTTCCTGACCCTCGTCATCCTGGCCATCATGGGGTTCCACCGCTATGTGATGGTGTGGCTGTACTTCAAGCACGAGGACCGGAAGGCCCTTGCCGCCCCGCTTCCCGCGGACCTGCCCCGCGTCACCATCCAGCTCCCGATCTTCAACGAGATGTACGTCATCGACCGGCTGCTGGAATCGGTCGCCCGGATCCGCTACCCGAAGGACCGCCTCGAGATCCAGGTCCTCGATGACTCGACCGACGAGACGACCGCGATCGCGAGCCGCGCCGTCGAGCACTACCGGGCCCTCGGCTTCGACATCCACTACCTGCACCGCGCCGCCCGCACCGGCTACAAGGCGGGAGCGCTCGAGGCCGGCCTCCGGAGCGCGACCGGCGAGTTCGTCTTCATCTTCGACGCCGACTTCGTGGCCCCGCCCGACATCCTGGAGAAGACCCTCGGCCACTTCTCCGACCCGAAGGTCGGGATGGTCCAGGCCCGCTGGGGCCACATCAACCGCGACTACTCGCTGCTCACGGAAGTGCAGTCGATCATGCTCGACGGGCACTTCATCATGGAGCACGGGGCGCGCAGCCGCTCCGGCCGCTTCTTCAACTTCAACGGCACCGCCGGCGTGTGGCGGCGCACGGCGATCTCCGACGCGGGCGGCTGGCAGCACGACACCCTGACCGAGGACCTCGACCTCTCCTACCGGGCGCAGATGCGGGGCTGGCGGTTCGTGTACCTGCCCGACCTCGTCTCCCCCGCGGAGCTGCCGGTCGAGATGAACGCCTTCAAGACGCAGCAGCAGCGCTGGGCCAAGGGCTCGGCGCAGGTGTGCAAGAAGCTGCTGCCGCGGGTCCTCGCCTCGGACCTCCCCTGGCGCGAGAAGGTGGAGGCCACCTTCCACCTCACCGCGAACCTCGCCTACCCGCTGATGCTGCTCCTCGCCGGGCTCATGTTCCCGGCGATGATCATGCGCTACAACACGGGCTTCGCCGAGATGATCGTGGTGGACGTGCCGATCTTCCTGGCCGCCACCGCGTCCGTCTGCTCCTTCTACCTGATCTCGCAGAAGGAGCAGTTCCCGACAACCTGGAAGTCGAAGATCAAGTACATCCCCGCGGTGCTCGGGATCGGGGTCGGCCTCAGCATCAACAACGCGCTCGCGGTGATCGAGGGCCTGTTCGGCAAGCCCTCCGAGTTCACCCGCACCCCGAAGTACCGCATCGAGGGCGCGGGCGACGCCTGGAAGCAGAAGGTCTACAAGGGCAAGGCCAACTGGATCCCCTACGCGGAGCTCGGCCTCGCATGCTACTTCACGTTCGTGTCGCTCTACGCGGTCGCGTACGGGCTCGTCGGCACGCTGCCCTTCATCGCGATCTTCCAGTGGGGTTTCCTCTACACCTCGGGCATGTCGCTCGCCCAGCGCTTCGAGTGGCTCATCCCGCGCGAGCAGGAGGCGTAGGGAGACCAGCGAGCCCCGGGCTCTCATCTTGAGGAGCTTCGGGCGCGTCGCGCGACGAGGGATCCGTCGAATGGCTCCTGCTCTAGGCCTCGTACCCTGATGGCCACGATCGACACCGACGTCCAGAGCGCGGGCGTACGCCGGGTCCTCTGGATCACCCTCGTGCTCAACCTCGCGGTGAGCGCGGGCAAGGTGATCGTCGGTCAGTTGTCCGGCAGCCTGGCCATGGTGGCCGACGGCTTCCACAGCCTGGTGGACGGCTCGAACAACGTCATCGGGCTCATCGTCGCGGCCTTCGCGTTCCGGCCGCCCGACCCCGGCCATCCCTACGGCCACCGCAAGTTCGAGACCGCGGCCACCAGCATCATCGGCATCGCGCTCCTCGCGCTGGCGTCGGAGGTCTTCGCGGGTGCACTCGGGCGGACGTCGAAGCCGGTGCTGCCGGAGATCGGCCCGCTCAACTGGGCCGTCATGGCCGCGACCATCGGCGTCAACCTGTTCGTGAGCTGGTACGAGGCGCGCGAGGGCCGGCGCCTCAAGAGCGCCTTCCTCGTGGCCGACGCCATGCACACGCGGGCCGACCTCTACGTCTCGCTGGGCGTCGTTCTCTCGTTCGTCGCCGCCATCGTCGGCCTGGGCTGGGCCGACCCGGTGGTGGCGGTGGGGATCGCGGCGATCATCGCGTGGCAGGCGGCGCAGATCCTGCTGTCGGCCTTCAACGTCCTCACCGACCGCGCGGTGATCCCGGCCGAGATGCTCGAGCCGCTGGCGGCCGCGGTGCCGGGCGTCCTGCGCGTGCACGACGCGCGCAGCCGCGGCCGTCGCGACTCCGTCTACGTGGACCTCACCGTCCACCTCGACGGGGGGATGACCCTGCACCAGGCCCACGAGGTGGCCGACCGCATCGAGGCCGAGCTCGAGAAGGCCCACCCCGAGATCGTGGACGTGGTCGTCCACCTCGAGCCCGAGGGCCACGAGGGCACGCCGCCGGCGACGGCCGCCTAGCGCTTCACACCCCCGCAGGCGTTGCAGGGGCACAGCTGGCGCAGCAGCTTGAAGCTGTAGATGCCGGTGTTGTGGCCGTCGGCCCAGGTCAGCGAGACGGCGTAGTTCCCGACGCCGTCCACGTGGACGAGCTCCTGGCCGGCGAGGTCGAGGAACTTCGCGTTGGGAGCGTGGCCCTGGCACGACGCGCAGGGGCACCACGACCGCAGGTAGTCGAGCGGGAAGACCGACTCGTGGCCGTCGTCCCAGAGGACGACGACGCGGCGGGCCGATCGCTCGTGGCGGATCTCGACGGGCTCGGGGAAGGCCGGGGCCGGGCTCACCGAACCCCGATCGTCACGTCGTCGACCTTCCAGACCCGGCCTTCCTTGAGCAGCTTGACCACGATTGGCTGCGGCGAGCCGCCGCCGGTCAGCACGCCGGTGAGGGTGGCGCGGTCGTTGTCCACGGAGCGCTGGTAGAAGGTCGCGTCCTTCGATTTCGCGATGGCGCTCGTCACCGCCTCGAGCTCGTCGGGGCTGAGCCGGGAGCGGTAGGCCTCGGTCATCCCTGCCTCGGCGCTCTGGCCCTGGCGGATCTCCCCGAGCCACGCGTGGGTCGCGTCGGCCGCGCCCTTCGTCGCCATGTAGGCCCCGCCGCCGATGACGCCGGC
>JBGPQQ010000461.1:0-3323 GCA_041489115.1 Vicinamibacteria bacterium
ACCTCTAAGCCCTCGGGGCGCTTGTTCTCTTTTTTGATGGCTTGCGGAAGCTCGCCCCGGCCGAGGACCTCGAAGGAGTCCGCCGAGTCGGTGGGCTCGACCCGGATCGAGACGTTCGTGAGCAGCTCCTTCTCGAGGCGGTCCTTGATGTTGCGGGAAGTCACCCAGCGCCCCTCGCGCCCGGCGAAGGGGGAGGTGTTGACCGAGAAGACCATCGAGATCGTCGGCTCGTCGATGTGGAGGGGCGGGAGCGGCGACGGCGCCTCCGCCGACGTGACCGTCTCCCCGATCTGGATGCCGTCGAAGCCGGCGAGGGCGACGATCTCGCCGCAGGCGGCCGAGTCGGCCTCGATGCGCTCGAGGCCGTCGAAGACGTAGAGCTTCGTCACCCGCGTCGTCTCGATTCGCCCGTCGCGCTTCGACACGGCCACGGTGTCGCCCACCCGGACGCGGCCCGAGAAGACGCGGCCGATGGCGAGGCGGCCGAGGTAGTCGCTGTAGTCGAGGTTCGCGATGAGGAGCTGCAGGACGCCGTCCGGGGAGCCGGGGGGGGCGGGGATCGCGCTCACCAGGGCGTCGAAGAGCGGGCGGAGGTCGTCGCCGGGGCCGTCGGGCTCCATTCTCGCGATGCCCGCCTTGGCGTTCGTGTAGAGCACGGGGAAGTCGAGCTGGTCCTCGGTGGCGTCGAGGTCGATGAAGAGGTCGTAGACCTCGTTCAGGACCTCGCCCGCCCGGGCGTCCGAGCGGTCGATCTTGTTGATCACGACCACCGGAGGCAGCCGCGCCTCGAGGGCCTTGCGCAGCACGTAGCGGGTCTGCGGCAGCGGGCCCTCCGAGGCGTCGACGAGGAGGAGGACGCCGTCCACCATCTTCAGAGCGCGCTCCACCTCGCCCCCGAAGTCCGCGTGGCCCGGGGTGTCCACGATGTTGATCTTGGTGTCGTGGTAGTGGATCGCGGTGTTCTTGGCCAGGATGGTGATCCCGCGCTCGCGCTCGAGCTCGTTCGAGTCCATGACGCGCTCGGGGTGCTCCTGGTTCGCGCGGAAGACGCCGCTCTGCTGGAGCATGGCGTCCACCAGGGTGGTCTTGCCGTGGTCGACGTGGGCGATGATGGCGACGTTTCGGAGGTTCACGCGGACACCAAAGAGGGGGCAGCCAGTGTCAACGGGGGCGGGAGCGCCCAGCCCGCGACGAGGTAGACCGGTATGGCCGCCAGCAGCAGCGCCTCGATGCCCCACGTGACCGAGAGGCCGATGGCGAAAACCGGGGCGAGGACGGAGAAGATCCCGTTGAGGCCCCAGGCCCAGGGCACGAGCGCGGGCGCGTCGGCCTTGAGCCGCTCGATCCCCCGGGGGAGGAAGCTCCCGAGCAGGAAGCCGATCGGGGCGACCAGCAGGAAGACGACGAGGACGCGGAGGCCGAAACCGAGCCCCGCGAGCCGGGGGAGGAGGGGGAGGGCGAGCGTCCTCTCGACGAGCACCACCCCCGCGACGGCGTACGCGGTGAAGCGGAGCGCGGCCTCGCCCCCGGGCAGCCGCGGCGACGCGAGGGCGCCCATGCCGCTCGTCAAGAGGAGGGCGGCGAGGACGACCGAGAGCGCGTAGTTGGGGTGGCCGAGGAAGAGCCCGAAGCGCTGCAGCAGGGCGATCTCGACCGCGAAGTAGCCGATCCCGATGGCCGCGAAGAACAGGCCGTAGCGCCCGCGGGTGGGCAGCCGCACGCCGCGGGCGACGAGGAAGCGCAGCGGGAGGTGGATGCACAGGAAGGCGGTGGCGCCGATCGCGGCGGCGAGGAGGAGCAGGCTCACCTCCATCACCGGCAAGCCGGTGGCGAAGGCCTGATCGCGGGGGAGGAGGTGCCCCCAGGAGGAGTACTTGAAGAAGAAGGGACGGTCGTCGGTCGCCGGCGAGATGTCGAACGGGTAGGCGGTCACGAAGGCCCGCTCCTTCGCCGCGTCGTCGAGGTCGAGGAAGATCTGGTAGAAGCCGTCCCGCCGGGCGTTGACGTCGGGGGCGGCAGAGACGCCGAAGTAGGGGCTGGCGTTCGCCCAGCCGGCCAGGCGGCGCCTCTCGTCGGCGGTGAAGGGGGTCCTCTTCACGAGCAGTGCCGTGAAGTTGCCGGAGCGCGCCGTCACCATCTGGATGTGCTCGGCCGGCGACGCGATGCCCGCCCGCCGGAGCGTGCCGACCACGGTCACGAGGGCCCTGAGCATCTCGCGGGCGGGGGTCTGCTCGAGGCGCATCACGTTCAGGATGCCGTCCTCGGTCAGGCGCGAGAAGTAGAGGTCGAAGGCCTCGGCGGTGTACAGGTAGCTCTCGGAGAACACGTGGGCGGCGCCGGGGGTGCCGCTGTACGAGTCGACTCCCGAGAGCTGGAGGATGTCGTAGCGGTCGGGGTGGGCGGCGAGGTGATGGCGCCCCTCGTCCTCGATCAGCCGCACGCGCGGGTGCGAGGACCAGGCGCCGCAGTAGTCACGGTAGACGCGGGTCGCGATGTCGAGCGTGGCGCCGTTGATCTCGACGCCCGTGACCTCGCGTGCGTCGTAGCGCAGCGCGGTGAGGACGTCGAAACCGCCCCCGACGCCCACCACCAGGACCCGCGGCGAGGCGACGGAGGACGCTTCGTAAGCGGCGGCGTAGATCGTCCGCTCGATGCCGCGCAGGGACTCGGGGCGTCCGTCCCAGTCCACCATGTAGGTGAAGGCGAAGTCGTTCTGGGTCAGGACCCGGCGAAACCGCTCGAGGAAGGCGCGGTCGTCCCCGACGAGCGCCGGGAAGTTGAACCGGTCGGGGTCCGTGGGCGGCGTCCGTGAGACTTCGATCCGCGCCACTGGGTCCCACTGGATGTACTCGACGCCGTAGGGCGCGCCCAGGGTGCGCTTGAGGGCCAGCATCGAGCCGTTCCGGGGCTCCATCACGTAGATGCGGTCCCGCGCGAGGGCCGTGCCCGCCAGCGCCACCGCCGCGGCCACGGCCGCCAGCCGGACCGCGGTCCGGCGGGGCGGCGCGAGCGCGACGGTGCCGGCCAGGAGGAGCGCGCAGGCGAGGAGGGTGCTCGCCTCGACCCCGAGGTGGCGGATGGCCGGGATCACGGCGAACGCTCCCAGGGCGGAGCCGGCGAGGTCGAAGGCATAGACGCGCGGAGCGGGGAGATCGGGGTCGGAAAGAAGCGCCCCGATCATCAGGCCGGAGAAGGTGAAGGGGATCGCGAACAGGAGAGCGGTCGGCAGCCAGCGGAGGAACTCGCGCAGGAAGCCCGTCATGGACGCGGCGGCCTGGTCTCCCGCGCCCATCCTGTAAAAAACGACCGAGACCGCGAGGGCG
>JBGPQQ010000462.1:0-3317 GCA_041489115.1 Vicinamibacteria bacterium
GGGAGAGCGGCCCTCGTCCGACCGGCCCTCAGAGCCGCGCCCGCGCGCCGTGCGTGACATGCTCCTCGAGGCGGGCGCCCTGGCGCCGGTCCACGTCGAGCCGCGAGCCGGCGTATTCCGCATCGCGCCGCTCGCCCCCGCGGCGGGCTGCCGGCCGTCGCGAGGGCTATAACCCCCCCCGGTTCGGCCATGCCCCTCGCTCCCGGGACCCGCCTCGGGCCGTACGAGATCGTCTCGCAGCTCGGCCAGGGGGGCATGGGCATCGTCGCGTGACACCACCGCCATGCGTCGAAAGCTCGCCGGCTTCGACCCGGACGTGGCCGCCGAGTCGTTCGGCATCGCGCCCGACGGCTCGCGCCTCGTCCTCGCCGGCTGGGTGCAGCTCTTCAGCCTCATGGAGACCTTCAGAGGCCGTTCGCCTCCAGGAAGCCGAGCACCGTGTCCCAGTAGCCCGGCGCGTTGGCGGCGCCCGAGTGAGGCGCCCCCGGCGCCGTCCACAGCCGCTTCGGGCCCGAGTGGGCGTCGAGCACGCGCCGCACGACGGGCTCGGGCATCCGCTCGTCGTTCCCGTCCACGATCAGGAGCAGCGCCCCCCGCACGCGCCGGGCGGCCTCGACCGCGCTTACCGCGTCGGCGTCGAAGCCGGCGCGCCACTCGGCGACCGCGATCGCGGCGGGGACGAGAGGGAACCAGCGGGGCAGGCCGTAGTAGAGCCGGGCGTGGTGGGCCATCGAGCTGCGGTAGTCGTCGTACGGTGCCTCCGCCACGACGGCGCGCACGTCCTCTTCCTCCGCGGCGGCGCGGAGGACGGCGACCGCGCCCATCGAGACGCCCAGCAGCACGAAGCCACGCCGCCCGAGCCCGCGCTCGCGCAGCGCGGCGAGCGCCGCGCGGACGTCCTCCCTCTCGCGCCCGCCGAGAGTGGTGAGCCGCCCCTCGCTGCCGCCGTGGGCCCGCAGGTCGAGGAGCAGGACCGTGTGGCCCCGCCGGTGGAGGGTGGCGCCCGAGTCCGCGTAGCTCTCGAGGCTGTCGCCGAGGCCGTGGACGAGCACGGCGGCGGCGCGGGTCTCGTCCCCGCGGGCGACCCACGACCGCAGCCGGAGGCCCTCGGAGACGACCGCTGTCTCCTCCCACGGGGGCCAGGGCGCGAGCGGCGGCTGCCGGATGGTGCCGACCAGCACCTGCGACGCGGCGAGAGGGAGGCCGACGCAGACGGCCCCGCCGTAGAGGGCCACCCGGGCGAGGACCCGGCCGCGGCGCGTGGCGAAGAGGGGCCGCACCGGTCCATAATCCCGCAACTTCGACGGAGTGGCCAGTGGACTTCGTGCTCAACCGCAGGGGAGGCGTGCCGCTTCACGATCAGCTGCTCGCGCAGCTGGAGCTGCAGATCCTGGGCGGGGCTATCGCCCCCGGCCAGCGGCTGCCGTCCGTCCGCGCCCTCGCGCGGCGCCTCGGCCTCCACGCGAACACGGTGTCGTCCGCCTACCGCGACCTCGAGAAGGCCGGGCACGTGGAGCTGCGCCGCGGGGCCGGGGTCTACGTCCGCGCCGGCGCGCCCGCCGCGCTCGACGAGGCGCGCGGCCTCGACGAGATGGTCCGCCTCGCCCTGATCGCCGCCTTCCGCAAGGGGCACTCGGGGAGCGAGATCCGCGCGGCGGTCGAGCGGTGGCTGCGCGCCGCGCCGCCGGAGCGGGTCGTGGTCGTGGACCCGCGCCGGGAGACGCTCGATCTCGTCGCCCACGAGATCCGGGCCAGCCTCGGCGTTCCCGCCTCGGGCTGCACCCTCGAGGAGCTGGGGAGGGAGCCCGGGCTCGCCTCGGGCGCGCTCCTCCTCGCGCTGCCCTATCATGCGGCGAAGGTCGCGCGGGCCGTCCCGGGTGCCCCGCTGGAGACGGTGCACGTCGAGGCCTCGCCCGAGGACCAGAAGGTCGTGCAGTCTCTGCCCGAGGGGACGACGATCCTGGTCGTCTCCGGCTCGCCGATCCTCCTGCAGATCGCGCTGGCGTTCGTCGTCGGCCTTCGCGGAGACGAGGTCCTGGTGGAGACGCGCCTTCTCTCGCGCCGCGCGGAGTGGCGCCGGCTGCTACCGGCGGCCGACGTGGTCTTCGCGGACGCCCTGGCCGTCCCCGCGGTGCGCGAGGCCCACCCGCGCCGGCTGCGCGAGCTGCGCCTCCTGGGTGAGAAGGATCTCGCGCGCGTCCGCAAGGCGCTCACCGTAACCGTGTCCGCGGCATAGGAGGTCCCGCTTGCTCGCCGCCGCTCTCCTCCTCTCCGGCGCCGTGCCGGGCTTCTCGCCGCAGGCCCTCTGGGACGCCTGGCCGGACCGCCGGTTCGTCATCACCCCCGCGCCCTGCCTGCGCCACGCGGAGCTTGCCGAGCGGCTCCGGGCGCTCGAGGCACGCCACCGGGGCCGCCTCAGGCTGGAGGAGGTGGGCCGCTCCGTGCAGGGCCGGTCCATCCAGCTCGTGACCCTCGGGAGCGGGCCGCGGCGGATTCTCCTCTGGTCGCAGATGCACGGCGACGAGCCCTCGGCGACGCCCGCACTCCTCGACCTCGCCGACACGCTGCTCGGCTCCGACGCGCCGGAGCCCCGCGCGATCCTCGACGGCCTGACCCTTCTGATGGTGCCGATGCTCAACCCCGACGGGGCCGAGCGCTACGGCCGCCGCAACGCGCAGGCCATCGACATCAACCGGGATGCGCTGCACCTCTCGACGCCGGAGGGACGCATGCTGAAGGCCGTCCGTGACCGCTTCCAGCCGGAGCTCGGGTTCAACCTGCACGACCAGAACCGACGCACGACGGTGGGCGACACCGCCGTTCTCTCGACCATCTCGCTCCTCGCCGTGGCCGGCGACCGGGAGGGGACCCTGACCCCCGGCCGCGCGCGCGCGAAGCGCGTCTCGTCCGCCGTCGCGCGCACGCTCGCGCCCTTCGTGCCGGGCGGGATCGGGCGATACGACGAGGACTGGAACCCGCGGGCCTTCGGTGACAACGTGACGGCCTGGGGCACCCCGGTCGTGCTGATCGAGAGCGGGGGCGTGCCGCCGGGCCGGCCGGTCACCGACCTCACGCGGCTCAACTACGTCGCCCTGCTGACGGTGCTCCACGGCCTCGTGCGGGACGACCTGGCCGGCGAGCCCCCCGACCTCTACGAGAGCCTGACGCGCAACAAGGAGGACCTTTGGGCCGACGTCCTCCTCGAGGGCGGCCGCGTGTGGCAGCCGGGGGGAGGCGAGCCGTACCGCGCCGACGTGGCCTTCGACGTCCTCGATCGCGATCCCCTGGTGGCCTCGTGCGCCGACCCGGGGTCGCCC
>JBGPQQ010000463.1:0-3311 GCA_041489115.1 Vicinamibacteria bacterium
GCGATGGTGAGCGAGCCGTCGCCGCCGATCGCCACCACGGCGTCGATGCCGTTCGCGTGGAGGGCCTGCACGAGCTCGTCCGTGCGGTCGACATCGGCCACCGTCCCGTCCGGCTGCTTCACCGGGTACTTCAGCGGGTTCCCGGCGTTCGTGGTGCCGATGATCGTTCCCCCGAGGTGGGTGATGCCGCGCACTGTCTCGGGCGTGAGCGGGATGAGCCCGCCGTCCGAGTACTGGTCGGGGAGGAAGATGCCGTTGTAGCCGTCGCGGATGCCCACCGTCTCCCAGCCCTGGTTGTGCGCGGCGAGGACGACGGCGCGGATGACGGCGTTCAGCCCGGGCGCGTCGCCGCCCCCGGTGCTGAGGGCGATGCGGCGGATCGCGTGCCTGCCCGCGGACTCCTTCGGCATTCCAGGCCTCCCTGTCTCCGGTGGTGCGGCGAGCCCGTTGTACGCCGGGCCGCGCCGGCGTTCAAGCCGGCCGACCTCGCGCGGCCGCGACCCCCTCAGACCTCGAGCGAGGCGCGGAGGAACCAGGCGTTCTTCTCGAACTCCACGATGATCCCGGTCAGGAGGTCCACCGTGTCCTGGTCCTTCTCCTTCTCGGCGATGTCCCGCCCCTTCCGCACGCCCACGAGGTATGCCTCGATCCGCTCGACGAGCAGCTTGACGTGCTCCAGGTCCTTCGTCGTCTCCTGGGGGTACTCGGGGAGGCTCGACACGTTCGCCACGTGGCGGGCGGTGCCGTAGGCCTTCGAGCCCAGCGTGACCGCGCGCTCCGCCACCTGGTCGTTGAAGGCGGCGAGCGCCACGGCGAAGGTCTCGAACAGCGGGTGGAGCGCGGCGAAGTGCATCCCCTTCACGTTCCAGTGCGCGACCTTGATCTGGCTGTGCAGGTCGAGACCGTCCGCCAGCGTGGCGTTCAGCGAGTCGCCGATCGTCTGGCGCGCGGGCACGGACAGGGGGCTCGGACTCTTGAACATGGGTTCCTCCTGCTCAGAGTATGGTTCGTTTCTCGAAGGAGCGCGCGCCGAGGACGGCGAAGAGGGCGAGGTAGCCGAGGATGCCGAGGAGGAGCAGGGCGAGCGGCATGTGCGGCGCCTCGGGCGTGACCGCGAGGCGCATGGCCTCGCTCATGAAGGTGAGGGGGTTGAACAGGAGGAGGTACTGGAACGGGCCGATCGCGGAGAGCTGCGCCCAGGGGTAGTAGGCGCAGCCGAAGAGCATCATCGGCCCGAGCACGACCGCGAAGAGCAGCCCGCTGAAGCGGGGCTGCACGCGCGTGCCCAGGGTGAGGCCGAAGGCGGCCGAGAGGAGCCCGCACACGACCACGAGGGGCAGGAGCAGCGGCCAGTGCGGCCGCACGTCCCCGAGGCCGACGCCGTGCATGAGCAGGATCATGGCCGGCCCGGCCACGAGGCCCGCGGCCGCGGCGTGGACAGCCCCCGCCACGATGCGCCCCGCCGACACGCCGAAGACGCCGATCGGGGCGAGCAGACGCTCGTCCACCTCGCGGCTCCCCGAGAGGTCCTGCACGAGCGGGATGAGGACGCCCTGCACCCCGGCCATGAGGATCGCGATCGCCATGAGCCCGGGCACCATGACCGTCCCGAAGCCCGCCGACACGAGGCCGAGGCGCGGGAGGATGTTGCCGAAGACGAGGATCACCAGGATGGGCTGGGTCAGGCTCGAGAAGATCAGCAGGGCCGCGTTGCGCGAGGCGACGACGAGGTCGCGACGCAGGAGGGCGAGGAAGGCGGTCATTCGCGCAGCCCCCGCCCGGTGAGGTGGATGTAGACGTCCTCGAGGCTCGGCTGGGCCAGGTTGACGTGGTGGAGATCGGCACCCCCGTCGCGCACGGCGTGGAGCACCCGGTCGAGGAGGCCGTCGGCCGGGTCCACGAAGAGGCGCAGCCGCTCGAGGTCGTCCCTCTCCGCCCCGGCCTCGACTGCTTCGAGGTTGAGGACCCCCTGGATCCCGCGGAGCCGCGGCGCCAGCGGCTGCGGCGCCCGGACCCAGAGGTCCAGCACCTGCGCGCCGGGCAGCGACTTCTTGAGCGCGGCCGGCGTGTCGAGGGTGAGGATCTTCCCGTGGTCGATGATCGCCAGCCGCTGGCAGAGCCGGTCGGCCTCTTCCATGTAGTGGGTGGTCAGGATGAAGGTCGTGCCCCGCTCGTGCAGGCTCCGCAGCGTCTCCCGGAGAAGGCGCCGGGCCTGCGGGTCGAGGCCGGTCGTCGGCTCGTCGAGGAGCACGACTTTGGGGTCGTGCATGAGGGCGCGGGCGATCATCACGCGCTGCTGCTGTCCCCCCGAGAGGGTGAGCGGCTTCGCGAGCGCCTTGTCGGCGATCTGCAGCTCGGCGAGGAGCCGGTCGGCGCGCGCCTCGCGCTCGGCGGCGGGGAGGCCGAAGTAGCGGCCGTGGTAGGTCAGCACCTCGCGCACGGAGAGGTCCCGGTCGAGGTTGCGGGTCTGGGGCACGACGGCGATCCGGCGCTTGGCCTCCTGCGGCTGCTTCGAGACGTCCACCCCGTCCACGAGAACGCGGCCGGAGGTGGGGCGCACGAGCGTGCTGATGCAGCCGATCGTCGTGCTCTTCCCCGCCCCGTTCGGCCCGAGGAGGCCGAAGAACTCCCCGCGCTCGACCGTGAACGAGACCCCGCGCACCGCCTCGACCGGGGGCGACTTCCGGCTTCCCGGGTAGGTCTTCACGAGGCTCTCGACGGCGAGGATGCTCATGGCGGGGCGAGAGGGGATGCTACCACGCGGCCGGCGGCTCCCCCGCCACCTCGCCACGCCGGAGCCGAAGTCACGCGTGCGGGGCGGCCGAGGCTCCCACGAGCCGCCCGTCGCGAACGATCACGCGCCCGTCCTTGACCACGGCACGAATCGCGGGGACGCCCACCCGCACGAGGTCGAGGAGGCGCTCCGAGCGCAGCAGGACGAGATCGGCTCGCTTGCCCGCCTCGATCGAGCCGACGTCGTGGTGGAGGTCGAGCGAGAACGCCGCGTTGACGGTGACCGCCGCGAGCGCCTCCTCGAGCGCCATCCCCATCGAGAAGCAGCCGATGGCCATCGCGAACGGCAGCGACGGCGAGAGCCCGCCGCCGGGGTTCACGTCCGAGGCGAGGGCCACGGGCGCGCCGGCCGCGATCAGGCCTCGCGCGGGAGCGAAGCGGCCGAGGCGCAGGTAGAAGGCGGCGGTGGGGAGGAGCGTCGCCACGCAGGAGGCCGCCGCCAGGGCCTTCATCCCGGTCTCCGAGACGAACACGAGGTGGTCGGCCGAGCGCACCGACAGGCCGGCGGCGACGCGCGC
>JBGPQQ010000464.1:0-3311 GCA_041489115.1 Vicinamibacteria bacterium
GAGGGCGGCGCGGTGAACGCGCCGACGGGGATCAGCCCCGGCGGCGGCGGCGCTCCCAGAAGACGCCCAGCCCGTGCAGCAGCACGAGCCAGGGCGCGCCCATGGCCGCGGCCACCATGCCCGTGCGGCCCGCCGGGCTCATCAGCCCGCTCGCGCCGAAGGGATTCTCGCCCACGAGGTACGTCCAGGTGGCGGAGGGGCCGCGGAGCCCCTCGCGCTCCCAGTCGACGCCCTCGGCGGTGACCTCGATCCGCTCGAAGTCCCGGACCGCCTCGTCCTCGATCCGCTCCTCGAGCGCGTGGAAGCTCTCTCCCGCCTGGTGGTGGAACTCGGCGAGCGGGAAGCGGCCGGCGAAGGCCAGCAGCACGCTGTCCTCGCGCATCTCCCGCAGCTCCGCGAGGTGGTCGCTCCAGCAGCGGTCGATGGCGAGGAGGATCAGCCGCCGCTCGACGTCGTCCAGGATCGTCTCGCCGACGAGGGGCAGCAGTCGCTCGTAGCGCTCGCCCGCGCGCTCGGCGAGGAGGTGCTGTTCCTCGCTCCGCTCCAGCACGGCCGTGCGCCAGCGCTGGATGGCCCGCCGCTGCTTCTCGACGATGTCGGAGTAACCGTAGAGCGTGCGCCGCAACTGGAAGCCCTCGTCCTCGACGATCCGCTGGGCACGAGCGATCTCGCCGCGCAGCAGGCGGGATTCGACCGGCGCGTCCTGGCGGGCGGGCAGGTGACGCGCGGAAACGAGCTGCTCGACGCCGTAGCGGCGGATGAGCGGGTCCTCGAGGCTCACGAAGAAGCGCGAGGACCCGGGGTCGCCCTGCCGGCCGGCGCGCCCCCGCAACTGCTGGTCGATGCGCAGGCTGGCGTGGCGGTTCGTCCCGATCACGTAGAGCCCGCCGAGCGCCACCACCTCCTCGCGGTGCGACTCGTCCGCGCCGCCCAGGCGGATGTCGGTCCCGCGGCCGGCCATGTTCGTCGAGATGGTGACCGCCCCCGGGGCGCCCGCCCGCGCGACGATCGCGGCCTCTCTCTCGTCGTTCCGCGCGTTCAGCACCGCGCCGGCGACCCCGGCCCTGCCGAGCGCCGCCGCCAGCTCCTCCGACTCGCCGACGCTCGCGGTGCCCACCAGGACCGGCCGCCCCCACGCGTGGACCCGCGCGATCTCGGCGACGAGAGCGGCACGCTTCGCCGACTGGTGGGTGAACACGACGTCGGGCTCGTCGGTGCGGATCATCGGCCGGTGGGTGGGGATCAGGACGGTGCGCAGGCCGTAAAACGCCTCGAGCTCCTCGGCCGCGGTGTGGGCGGTGGCGGTCATGCCGGCGAGACGCGGGTAGAGCCCGAGGAAGTGCTGCAGCGTGACCTGTCCCAGGATGCGGCCCTCGGAGGTGAGCCGCAGGCCCTCCTTCGCCTCGACCGCGGCGTGGAGCCCGTCGGGCCAGTGGCGCTTGTCGGCGACGCGGCCGGTCGACTCGTCCACGAGCTCGACCTTTCCGCCCCGTACGATGTAGTCGACGTCGCGCCGCAGGAGATGCTCGGCGTGGAGGGCGTGGCGTAGCTGTGCGTGGAGCGACACGTTCTCGAGGGCGTGGAGGCCACCGCAGCCGAGGGCCGCCTCCACGCGCGCGGTGCCCGCCTCGGTGAGGGCGATGTTGTGCGCGTGCTCGTCGGTGTCGTAGTCGCGACCGGGCACGAGGCCGCGCACGAGAGCGGCGAGCCTCTCCGGGCCGGCGAGCGACTCGCCCGTCTCGCCGGCGATCACGAGCGGGATGCGGGCCTCGTCGATCAGGATCGAGTCGGCCTCATCCACGAGGGCAAAGTGGTACTCCCGCTGCACGCGCTCGGCCGGCCCGAGCGCCAGCGCGTCGCGCAGGTGGTCGAAGCCCGCTTCCTTCGCGGTCAGGTAGGTGACGTCGGCGGCGTAGGCCCGCTGGCGCTCGGCGACGCTCATCCGCTCCTGCACGAAGCCGACGGAGAGCCCCAGCCGCTCGTAGACCGGCCCCATCCACGCAGCGTCGCGCCGGGCGAGGTAGTCGTTGAAGGTCAGGACGTGGGCCCCGCGGCCGGCGAGGGCCTGGAGGAAGACGGGGGCGACGGCGGCGAGGGTCTTGCCCTCGCCAGTCGCCATCTCCGCGATCTTTCCCTGCGCGAGGGCGAGTCCGGCGAGGACCTGCTCGTCGAACGGCCGTTGGCCGAGGGTGCGGCGAGCCGCCTCGCGGGCGAGGGCGAAGGCCTCGGGGAGCTGCGACGCGACCTCCGCCCCGTCGGCCACGCGGGCGCGCAGGGTGCGGGCCCACTCGGTGAGGCCGGCGTCCGGGAGCGCGGCCACCGCGGGCTCGAGAGCGCAGACCCGGGCGAGGGTCTTGCGGTAGGCCGAGAGGTCGTGCTCAATCGGGCGGCCACGCAGGCGATCGAGAAGGGGGGCGAGACGCAAGTGGCTCAGTGTACCGGGAGGCGGGGGGCCCGGGTTGGCTCCTCAGGTAGGATTCGAACCTACGACCCTCCGGTTAACAGCCGGATGCTCTACCGCTGAGCTACTGAGGAACGGGCCTCGACCAACGGCAAACTGTGATTCTAGGGAGGCCCGTCCGGAGTGTCAAACCTGTGAGAAGAACAGCAGCACGCGGCCCATTGACGGCTCTGGCGCCGCGGCCTAGTCTCGTCGCGTCCACAGGAGGGTCCATGTCCACGTTCCGCCAGCCCACCCGCCGCCAGTTCCTCACGCTCGCCGGCGCCACCACGGTGCTCGCGCGCAGCGCGGGGTCCGCCTTCGCGCAGGAGCCGGCGAAGCCCGTCTCGCCCAACGACCGCATCCGGATCGCGCTCCTCGGCGCGGGCAGCATGGGCCAGGGCGACACCGAAACGGCGCTGAAGGTGCCCGGGGTCGAGCTGGTGGCCGCCGCCGACATCTACGACGGCCGCTTCGAGGAGTGCCGCAAGAAGTTCGGCAAGGACCTCCAGACGACGCGCGACTACCGCGAGGTCCTCGCTCGCAAGGACGTGGACGCCGTGATCGTCGGCAGCCCCGATCACTGGCACATGCAGATGACGATCGACGCCCTCGAGGCGGGCAAGGACGTCTACTGCGAGAAGCCGATGATGCACTCGATCGACGAGGGCGCCCTGATGCTGGCGACCCAGAAGAAGACCGGCCGCATCCTGCAGGTAGGAAGCCAGTGCGTGAGCTCGATCGTCTACGAGAAAGCGCGCGAGCTCTTCGCCTCGGGCGCCATCGGGAAGGTGAACCTGATCGAGGGCTGGACGAACCGGAACTCGGTGATGAGCGCCCTCCACTGGCCGATCCCGAAGGACGCCTCGCC
>JBGPQQ010000465.1:0-3301 GCA_041489115.1 Vicinamibacteria bacterium
CCGACCAGATGGTGGTGCAGCCGGTGAACCAGCCGAGGAGGGCCAGGGGGATGTTGTCCCCGACCGTCCGGGCCGCGTCCTCCCCGAGGCCCGCTTCCTCGCGGACCCGTTGCCAACCCGGGCCGAACGGCCGGACCTTCTTGAAGAACTCGACCAGGACCCGGCGGTCGGTCTGCGGCCCCAGGTAAACCGTCGCGACCCAGCATGCCGTGGTGAACGCGATCGTGACGAGGAGCGCGACGTGCGTGCTGAAGTGTACGCCGTTCTTGGCGAGCACGAGCAGTGCCAACGAGACGAGGAAGGAGCTGATCATCGCCACGACCTCGCACCAGGCGTTGACCCGCCACCAGAACCAGCGCACCAGGTAGAGCAGCCCCGTGCCGGCGCCGATCTGGAGGATCAGGTCGAAGGCGTCCTTGGCGCTGTCGAGCAGGTAGACGGTGGCCGAGGAGCACAGGAAGAGGCCGACCGTGGCGAGGCGCCCCACGAGCACGTAGTGCTTCTCCGGGGCGTTCTTCCGGATGAAGCGCTGATAGAAGTCGTGGACGAGGTAGGACGCGCCCCAGTTGAGGTGGGTCAGGATGGTCGAGGAGTTCGCCGCGATGAGCCCGCCCACCATGAGGCCGACGAAGCCCACGGGCAGGAACTTCAGCATCGCCGGGAACGCGATGTCGTGGCCCAGCAGGCTGGGGTCGAGGTTCGGGAAGGCCTTCTGGATGTCCGCGAGCTCCGGGTAGACGAGGATGGAGCAGAGCGCGGTCACGATCCAGGGCCAGGGCCGCATCACGTAGTGGGCGACGTTGAAGAAGAGCACCGCCCCGAGAGAGTCCCTCTCGGACTTCGAAGCCAGCATCCGCTGCGCGATATAGCTGCCGCCCCCCGGCTCCGCCCCGGGGTACCACACCGCCCACCACTGGACCGCGATCGGCATGACGAACACGGCCACCGCCAGGTCCCAGTTGCTGGTGAAGTCCGGTAGGACGTTCAGGTAGTTGATCCCGCCCGGCCCTTTCATCGCGGACAGCTTGGACACGAGGGCGTGGAGCCCGCCGACCTGCGGGGCCTGCAGGGCGAAGTAGGCGGCGGCGATGACGGCCGTCATCTTGATGAAGAACTGGACCATGTCGATGACGAGCACGCCCCAGAGGCCGGAGTGGGCGGCGAAGACGACGTTCAGCAGCCCCACGAACAGCAGGGTCTCCCAGCGCTGCAGGCCGAAGAGGATCCCGGCTATCTTGCAGGCGGCCAGGTTCACGGTGGCCATGATCATGCAGTTGAAGAGCAGGCCGAGGTAGACGGCGCGGAAGCCGCGCACGACGCTGGCCGCCCGGCCCGAGTAGCGGATCTCGTAGAACTCGAGGTCGGTCATGACTCCGGAGCGCCGCCACAGCCGCGCGTAGAAGAAGACCGTGGACACCCCGGTCAGCACGAACGCCCACCAGACCCAGTTCCCGGCGACGCCGTTGCGGCGGACGATGTCGGTCACGAGGTTCGGGGTGTCGCTGGAGAAGGTGGTGGCCACCATGGAGAGGCCCGCCAGCCACCAGGGCACCGCGCGGCCGGAGGCGAAGAACTCCGTGGTGCTCTTGCCCGACCGCTTCCCGAAGAAGAGGGCGGGCACGAAGCAGACCGCGAGCGTCGCGGCGATGACCACCCAGTCGAGGGCCTGTACATGCATGGCGGGGATTGTACCCGCGCCGAGGCCCCCGGCAAGCGGCGCTTTCCCGGCCCCCCGCGACCTTCGGGCCGGCGGGGGCTCTAGCCGCCGGCCGGCTGGGCCGCCGACGCCCGGAGGGGAAACCGGCGGTCGGCGAGCGACTCGGCCAGGGTCCGGTGCACCGAGGCGTCCAGCAGGTAGAAGCGCCCGCCGTCCTCCTCGACGGGGGCGGCCAGCCCCCGCGACGCGAGCAGCAGCACGAGCTGCCGCTCGCCCGGGCTGAGGGCCGCGGCGTCCACCCGGGCCAGGCCCGAAGCACTCGGAGAAACCTTCCGCAGCAGGTCCCGGGCGAAGACCTGCTCGTCCGCCGAGTCGAGGGCGGCGCCCGCCTTCAGCCAAAGCACCTCGGGCGCGCCGAAGAAGAAGGGGCCGGAGGCGTAGGCGAGCAGGAAGACGATCAGGTCGATGAAGGCGGCCAGAGTGAAGGCGAGGACGTGGCGGCTGGTGGGCGCGGAGAAGAGCTCCGTGAACGCGATGATCAGGTCCTCCTGCCCGGTGGCCGCCCGGTCGACGAAGGCGGAGTAGGCGGGCACGGCGGGCAGCTCCACGCGGGCGTGCAGCGTGTCGCGGACGTCGCTCCACGGGATCGCGTCGAACACCTGCCGAAATCCACGCAGCTGCGCCTCGGTCGGGTCGAGCGGCTTCAGGCCGGCCCGGAAGTCGGCGAGGGCCCGTTGCGCCTCCTGCAGCCGGGCGACCGTCTGCCGGGCGAGGCTCGCGTGCCGGTCGAAGGCCGTGTACCGCAGCCCGGGGCCCTGGCCCTCGGGGTACGAGGCGCCGTAGCTCGCGGCCTCGCGGGCCACGCCTTCCCGGACACGGGCGAGATACGGGTCCTGGTCCGTGGCGCGCGAGATGTAGCCGTGGGCCTTCTCGGCCGCCGTCATCTCGTCGAGCGCCAGCACGTGCTTCTGCCCCTCGGCGACGGCGTCGGTGAGCAGCCCCTGCGCCTTCCCGGCTGCCGCGTTCAGCTCGTCGTAGAGGGCCCGCTCGATGGTGGCCGGCCGCTCGCGCGAGGCGAACCAGGTGTGGAGGCTGACGTAGGAGAAGGCGATCGAGACGGCGGCGGTGACGGCGTAGACCGCGATCAGCAGCCCGCGCCTCGACTCGGTCACGCCGACGAGCCAGGCCACGAGCACGAGGGCCGACTGCACGCCCAGCGACGCCAGGAACGAGAACCACGGCGAGAGGTAGAGGGCCATGCCCTGCTGGGTGGTGTACCAGGACACGACCGAGAGCAGGACGCTGGAGACGAAGAGGCAGGCGACGAGGGGCCGGCTCACCTCGGCCAGGCCGGCCCCCGTCGGTCGGAACGGCATGGGCATGGATCCTCCTCGGCAGGTGGAACGCGGGGCCCGGGCGGCCGGTTCGAAAAAACGCGGGGCCTCAGCTGGCCGGCGGCGCCTCGGCCGTGGCCGCCGAAGGGGGCTTGATCTCCGTCCGGCACGAGGGGCAGAAGACCCAATCAGGCTTCAGCGGGTATCGGCAGGCCGCGCAGAACGACGCCGAGAGGTCCCGCCCGCAGTGCGGGCAGAAGGCCCCGCCGTTCACCTCGCGCCCGCAGCCGGGGCAGGAGAGCGTCCGGCC
>JBGPQQ010000466.1:0-3301 GCA_041489115.1 Vicinamibacteria bacterium
CTCGGGGTGCCGCTCTCCTGGGTGCCCCTCACCGCGGTGCCCCAGCGGACCGCGGTCTCGCACGCTTTCGGCGGCCTCGCCGCCGGCCTCGTCGGCGTCGCGAAGTTCTACCTGTGGCAGGGGGAGCCGGAGAGCTTCACCGCCTTCCGGACCTTCGCGCTCGTGGCCGAGGTCATCCTGGGCTTCCTCACATTCACCGGCAGCCTGATGGCGGCGGGGAAGCTCCAGGAGGTCAGGTGGATTCCCCAGCGGCCCGTGACCTACCCCTTCCAGAACGCAGGCAACATCGGCCTCCTGGGCGTCGCGGTCGCCTGCGGGATCGCCCTCGTCTGGAAACCGCTCGAGCTCGCCTATCTCTTCCCGGTGATCGTCGCCCTCGCCCTCGCCTTCGGCATCCTGCTCATCATCCCGATCGGCGGGGCGGACATGCCGACCGTGATCTCGCTCCTCAACTCCTACGCCGGCCTCTCCGCGGTGGCGATGGGCTTCGTCCTCGACAACAAGCTGCTCGTGATCGCGGGCGCCCTCGACGGCAGCTCCGGCCTCATCCTGTCGATCATCATGTGCCGGGCCATGAACCGCTCGTTCGCGAACGTGCTCTTCGGGGCCTTCGGCCAGGTACAGCAGAAGGCGGGGGCGGCCGAGACGCGGACGGCCAAGCGGGAGACGCCGGAGGGCGCGGCCCAGGTGCTGGAGATGGCGAGCCAGGTGGTGATCGTGCCCGGCTACGGGATGGCGGTCGCCCAGGCCCAGCAGCGCGTGCGCGAGCTCTACGACGAGCTGACGAAGCGGCGGATCGAGGTGAAGTTCGCCATCCACCCGGTGGCCGGCCGCATGCCGGGCCACATGAACGTGCTCCTCGCCGAGGCGGACATCCCCTACGACAAGCTCATCGAGATGGACGACATCAACCCGGAGATGCCGCAGACCGACGTGGTGCTCGTGATCGGGGCGAACGACGTGGTGAACCCGGCCGCGCGCCACGACAAGTCGAGCCCGATCTACGGCATGCCGATCATCGACGCGGACAAGGCCCGCATGTGCCTCGCCATCAAGCGCTCGATGAACCCCGGCTTCGCCGGGATCGAGAACGAGCTCTATTTCGCCGACCGGACCTACATGCTGTTCGGGGACGCGAAGGCGGTGGTGGGAGACCTCGTCAAGCAGCTCTCGGGAGGCTCCGGCCTGCACTGAACCATTCTGGGGGGTGCTACGCCGCCCCCCCCAGACCCCCCGCTGCGCTCGCCGGAGTGAATCCGGCTCGCTCCGCAATCATGGAAGAACCCACGCCCCGGCGTCCGCGCACGATCCTGCACGTCGACATGGATGCGTTCTTCGCGGCGGTCGAGCAGCGCGACCGCCCCGAGCTGCGGGGCCAGCCCGTCATCGTGGGCGCGGACCCGAAGGGGGGCCGGGGGCGCGGCGTCGTCTCGACCGCCTCCTACGAGGCCCGGCGGTTCGGCGTGGGGAGCGCCATGCCCATCTCCGAGGCGTGGCGCCGCTGCCCGCAGGGCGTCTACCTCCACCCCGACATGGGGAAGTACGCCCGGGAGTCGGAGCGGATCATGGAGGTCTTCCACCGCTTCACCGACCTCGTGGAGCCCGTCTCGATCGACGAAGCGTTCCTCGACGTGACCGGCAGCGCCCGCGCGATGGGGACGGGCGACGAGATCGGGCGGAAGCTGAAGCAGTCGATCCGGCGGGAGGCGCAGCTCACCGCGTCGGTGGGGGTGGCGACGTCGAAGCTCGTGGCCAAGATCGCCTCGGACATGCAGAAGCCCGACGGCCTCGTCGTCGTCGCCCCGGGGACGGAGGCGGAGTTTCTCGCGCCGCTGCCCCTGCGGCGGCTCTGGGGCGTGGGGCCGAAGATGGAGGAGACGCTCGCGAAGCTGGGAGTCGTCACGATCGGGGACCTGGCGCGCCTCGACCCCGGCCGGCTCCAGCGGCGCCTCGGGACCCACGGACACGACCTGCAGCGGCTCGCCCGGGGGGACGACGACCGAGACGTGGCCTCGGAGCCGGCGGAGGCGAGGAGCCTCGGCCAGGAGCACACCTACGACCGGGACACCGCGGACGCGCCGCGGCTGCGCGCCACGCTCCTGTCCCTGGCCGACGGCGTGGCCGGGCGGCTCCGCGCCCACGGCCTGCGGGCGCGCACGGTGACGCTCAAGTACCGGGACGAGGACTTCCACACCACGACGCACGCGCGGACGCTCCCGGAGGCGACCGACGCCGGCAACACTCTCTTCCGCGCGGCCTCGGAGCTCTACGCCGAGGTGCACCGCGGGAAGAAGGTGCGCCTCCTTGGGATCTACGCCTCCCACTTCGGCGAGGGGACTCCGCAGCTCGGCCTCTTCGACGAGCCGAGAGCCCCCTCGCCGGCGGACCGCGTGCGCGACGAGGTCGCGAAGCGCTTCGGAGACGAGGCGATCACCCGGGCGAGCCTCCTCGGCCGCCGCGAGCGCCGCAACCCCTCCGACAAACCTCCGCGCTGAGGACGACCGCTCTACTTGTTGCCGCCGCCCGGGCGCACCTCGACGTCCGGATCGAGAGGATCGATCTGGCCCCTGAGCCCGTACTTGTAGAAGCCATCGATCGCTTCCGCGCCGATGTCGCACCACACGACGTGGCTCGCGGCCCTGTCGATCCGCGGGACCCTGAGCGAGCAGTTCTCGAAGACGTCCGGCAGGCCGGGAGCCCTGTCCGGACGCGCGTTGAGCTTCCGCTTGAACTCCGGCTTGGTGATCTCGAGCGCCGGGCGGCTCAGGTCGCCCAGGGCTTAGCATGCGTTCGCGATCTTGAACCTCACGACGCCTCCCGGGGCCACGCACACCGAGGCGGGCGTCACCTCGGCGACGCAGTGGCCGTTCTTCGGCTGCAGGTCGATGAGGACCTTCACCAGGGCCGCGCCGTAGACGCAGCCAGAGACGGTGTCCGACTGGAGGTCGGTCGCCGAGCGGCTGGCGGGAGCGACAACCTCCGCCTTCGCTGCGGGGGCTGGCTTCTCACCGTTGCACCCGCTGGCACCCACGAAGACGGCCGCCACGGACATCAGCAGGGCGAGCGCGAACTTCTCACGACGCACGTTTCACCTCCTTGGTGCGGGCCGAGAGGGCCCTTTCGATGAGCTGTCGGAACTCCGACCGCGAGCGGATTGACGCGAGATCGTCGTCCTGCTGCGCCAGGACGGGGCTCGCTCCGAGCGCGAAGGCCTTCTCGAGGAGCGCGAGCGCCTGGCCGGGGTCCCCGGAGAGGGCGTGGACGACGGCCACGCCGTAGTGGGCGTCCGCGCTCGCGGGCC
>JBGPQQ010000467.1:0-3293 GCA_041489115.1 Vicinamibacteria bacterium
GTGCCCGGCTCGACGACGTGGCGCCTCTCGATCCCGGTGCGGGTGCGGATCCACTCGTCCGAGGTGTCGACGATCTTCTCGAAGTCGGCGTTCGTCATCACCCGCTCCGGGACGTGCGTCCCGAGGGCGGTGATCGCGGCCCGTCTCTGGCTCATGCGGCTCTCGTCCTCCAGCCCCGGCGCCCTGCGATCGTCCTGTCCGTCGGGGGAAAAGCCTATTAGACTGGCCCCCCCCGGAGGGGTCAAGCCAGCCGCAGGACCCGCGCCCTTCGACGAGGCGCCCCCCCGCCGCGACCGGCGCGAAGGAAGCCCGTGTCCTGCTAAAGTGACGACCCGTGCGTCTGCTGGTCACTCTGGCCCTCCGCAACCTGCTGCGTCACAAGAGACGAACTCTCCTGACGGCCGCGGCGCTGGTCATGGGCATCGCAATCATGATCCTCGGGCGGGCCTGGAGCACGGCCACCGCGAAGGCGGTCGTGGAGCCGGCCAAGCTCTCGACCCTCGGCCACGTGGAGGTCTTCGCCGAGGACGCCGCCGCGGACGAGGGTGCCGAGATCTCGTTCATTTCGCCCCAGAACAACTACCGGCTCATCCCGGAGCCGCAGAAGGTGATCGACACGGTCCTGCGCGAGGAGCCGCGCCTCGCCGCCGGGATCGCCCGCCTCATGGTCGGGGCGCTCCTCTCCTCGGGCGACGTGTCGATGGAGGGGCTCCTCATCGGCATCGATCCCCGCGCCCGCGCCGCCGTCTACCCGGCGCTCGAGCTGCGCGAGGGGCGCTTCTTCGCCCCGGGGGAGAGGGGCATCCTCCTGAACCGCGGCGTCGCGAGGAAGCTCGGCGTGGGCGTGGGAGGGACCGTGGTCGCGCTCGGCACCACCGCCGACGGGCGGCTCTCCGGGGTGAGGCTCACCGTGACCGGCATCTGGATGGTGCGCGGCCTCGACGCCTACGAGTGGGGCTCGTGCTTCGCGAGCCTCGAGGCGGTGCAGGAGCTCCTCGACGTGGGCGACGCGGCGGGGGTGATCGTCTTTCGCCAGAAAGACGGTGACCTCCCGTCCGCCCCGGTCGCCGCCTCGGTGACGGCGGCGCTCCGGCGGAACGGCATCCGCGCCCGGGCCTGGACCTGGGAGGAGATGGGCGGGCCCTTCCTCGGCGGGATGATCGTGAATCGCTTCGTGGGGGGGATCCTGCATGCCGTCCTCGCGATCATCGCCGCCGCCGGCGTCCTCAACACGGCCCTCATGTCGGTCTTCGAGCGGACGCGCGAGATCGGGACGATCCGGGCGGTCGGCTCGCGGCGCTCCCGCGTGGTGGCGCTCTTCCTTCTGGAGGGGCTCTTCCTCGGGGTCGCGGGCGCCGTCTTCGGCGGGCTCTTCGGCGCGGCGCTCGTCCACTACTTCTCGCTCCACGGCATCCCTGCCTTCAGCGAGGCACAGCGCTATTCCTACGGCGGGGACCGCCTCTACACGACCCTCGCCTGGGGCGACCTCGTGTCGGTGCCCGCGATGATGATCGCCGTGTCGGTCCTGGCGACCCTCGGCCCCGCGCTCATGGCGGCGCGGATGCGGCCGGCCGAGGCGCTGCGGCACGTGTAGCCATGACGCTCCGGCTCCTCGCCATCGCCTTCCGCAACCTGCTCCGCGCGAAGCGCCGGAATGCGCTCGCCGGCGGGAGCATGGCCCTCGGCACGGCCGCCCTCGTCCTCGCCTCGGGCCTCGCCGACGGCATCACGCGCCAGCTCTCGGACAACCTCGTCGCGGTGCAGACGGGCCACCTGCAGGTGGTCGTGCGTCCGGACGACTTCCAGCCGCAGAACAACCCCTTCGACGCCTACGGCCAGGACCGCCTGCCCGACGCCGCCGTTCTCGCGCGGCGCATCGAGGCCGAGGGCCGCTCGGCCGGCGTCGTGCGCGCCGTGCCGTACCTCTTCGTGCGCGGCAATGCCATGGCCGGGAGCCGGTCGAGCGTCGCCTGGATCGTCGGGATCGACCCGGCGAGGGAGCCCGAGCTGAAAGCCGCGCAGTCCGCCCTCTCGGGGGCGTTCCTTCCAGAGAACGACGAGACGGCCGTCTACGTCTCCGAGGTGGCCGCGCGAAAGCTCCGCGTGGGCGTCGGCGACTCGCTCTCCTTCGTCGTGCAGACGCCGCAGGGCGCGGTGAACAGCCTCGACGCCACCGTCTGCGGGGTCTTCCGGAAGGGCGCGCCCTGGTACGACAACGCGTTTTACGTCACCCTCGGCGCGGCGCAGACGCTCATGGACTGGCCGGGCGGGGCCACGAACGTGAAGGTGCTCCTCGACGACGTCTCGACCCGGTCCCTCAACCAGGCGCGGCGCGCGGTCGAGGCGGCCGTCGCCGCGGCAGACCCGAAACCGCTGCCCAGGAACGCGGGCGTCCGGGTCGAGAGCTACACCGAGGCCGGCCGCTTCTCCTGGGCGATCATCCAGGCCAACCAGGCCGCGCTGGTGATGCTCTCCGGGTTCCTCTTCGCCGCCGCGGGGGTGGGCGTCGTCAACGCCATGCTCATGAGCGTCCGCGAGCGGACGCGCGAGATCGGGACGATGCGGGCACTGGGCATGCGCCGCTCGCGCGTGGTGCGGCTCTTCGTCCTCGAGGGGACGGCCCTCGGGATCGTGTCGGCCCTCGCCGGTGCCCTCGCGGGGGGCGTCGTGGTGGCATACCTCGCCGCGACCGGCATCCCCATGCGGGCCGGCGCGCTCGCCTGGATGGCCGGGGGCGACGTGCTCTATCCGGCCCTCGTGCCGGCGAGCCTCCTGCGCGCCGTGCTGTCGATCGTTCTCCTCTCCACGCTGGCCGCGATCTACCCGGCCTTCTCCGCCAGCCGCCTCGAACCCCGGGAGGCCCTCCACCATGTCTGAGCGTTCTTTCTTCTGGGGGGTGTTGCGTCACACCCCCCAGACCCCCCGCGCACTCCGCGGGAGTGAATCACGCTCCGTGCGCAGCCCGTCGTTCGTTGGTGCGCCTTGTTGCGTCATCGCACTCGGGGTCGTTTCTTGGGCGGTCTCCGCGGCGCCACCCGACGCGGCCACGATCCTGCGGCGCGCCGACCGAGCCGTGCTCGGCGAGGCCGCAGCCTACACGCTACGCATGATGGTCATCCGCCCCGGCAAGCCCCAGCGCGTGGTCGAGATGAAGGGCTTCAAGAAGGGGGACGACCAGGGCCTCGTTCGCTACACGGCACCCCCGAAGGAGCGCGGCACCGCCTACCTCCGCAGCGGCGACAACACTTGGCTCTTCCTGCCGTCGGCTGAGAAGGTGGTCCGGGTGGGGGCGA
>JBGPQQ010000468.1:0-3268 GCA_041489115.1 Vicinamibacteria bacterium
ATGGCCGATCTCCGTGGCGCGTTATACCATCGCTTCCACCTTCACGCGTCGCCGGGGCATCGGCGTATGCTCGGCGGGGCGTGCCTCGCCCCACCGGATGAGGGAGGTCGAGACATGAGAATGTCCACGCCGTTCGCCGCAGCCTTGATCCTGGGTGTCTCCGCCGGCGTTTTCGCCCAGCCCCCTCCCGTGCCGCAGCCCGGACCCGAGCACGAGGTCCTGAAGAGGGACGTGGGCGCATGGGACGTCACCATGGAGATCACGCCCGGCCCGGGGATGCCGCCCTTCAGCATGACCGGAGTCGAAACGAACACCCTGTTCGGCGGCCGCTGGCTGCTCTCGGAGTACAAGTCCGAGATCATGGGCCAGGTCTTCGAAGGCCACGGCATCGTCGGCTACGACCCGGCGAAGAAGGCGTACGTCTCCGTGTGGACGGACACGATGTCCACGAGCCTGAACACAGGGGAGAGCACCCTGGATGCCGGGACGAACACTCTGACGGGGTGGTCCGAGGTGCCGGATCCGGCGGGCGGGAAGACCAGGGCGAAGACCGTCGCCACGTGGCCCGGTCCCGACGAGCGAGTCGTCAAGATGTACCTGCCCTCGGAGGCCCCGCAGCCCTTCATGACCATGACCTACAAGAGGCGCAAGTAGGCGGGCCACGCAGCTGCCGAAGCCGATCGAGCTGAGTGAAGGGAGGGGCGGCGCGCGATGTCGCGGCCATGGGCGCGCCGGGGGACGTCTCGTCGTGATCTGGCTCCTGGCCCACGGCCTCGGGTTGGAGGCGCTCGCGGCGGCGCCCGACCGTGCGGCGTTCTGGGACCGGCAGAGAAAGGGCGCCAACTGCCAGAACCGACGAGTCGGGCCGGAGTACTGGAGGGCCGCGGCCGAAGCCGGCCTCGAGTTCGTCCGCCTGCTGCCGGACGCCTGGCCGACCCGCAACCGCGACTTCCTGTTGGGCAGCGCGGACGGGTTCACGGCGCTCGACGAGGTGGACCTGGCCGTTCTGGTGCGCTCCCTGGACGACGCGCACGCCGCCGGGGTCAGGGTGGTCCTGGCGCCGCTCTCGCTCCCCGGGGCACGGTGGAAGCAGCTGAATGGCGACAGGGACGACAGTCGGCTCTGGAAGGACCCGCGGTACCAGGCGCAGGCCGAGGCCTTCTGGCGCCAGCTCGCAAGCCGCCTGCGCGGCCATCCCGCGATCGTGGCCTACAACCCCCTCAACGAGCCGCACCCCGAGCGCGCCTTCGGCTTCGATGAGCCGGGCGAGGAGGGGTTCGCCGAATGGCGCGCCAAGGCGAAGGGGACGCCCGCCGACCTCGACGCCTTCAACCGGAGGATGGTGGCCGCCATCAGGAGCGCCGACCCCGACACCCCGATCCTGCTCGACGGCTGGTTCTACGCCTCCCCGGCCGGCCTTTCGCTCCTCGAGCCGGTCGAAGCGAAGGGCATCCTCTACGCCTTCCACTTCTACGACCCCTGGGAGTACTCGACCTTCCGCGTCAACCAGGGACGCTGGTCCTACCCGGAACGCATGCCCGGTCCCGGCGGGAAGACGGTTCGCGGGGGCGCGGACGCGATGCGCGAGCGCGCGGCGCCGGTCGTCCGCTGGGCGCGCGCACGCGGCATCCCGACGAGCCGGATCATGGCCGCCGAGTTCGGCGTGGACCGCCGTGTCGGCGGCGCGCAGCCGTACCTCGAGGACCTGGTGCGCGTGCTCAACGAGCACGGCTGGCACTGGGCCTTCTACTCGTTCCGGAGCGACGGCGACTGGACGGGACTCGACTACGAGCTCGGCACCGACAAGGTCGACCCGCGCATCTGGGACGCCGAGAAGCGTGGCGAGGACCCCGAAAGGTACAAGCGCCGCCATGACAACCCGCTGTGGCAGGCGCTGAAGCGCGAGCTCGCCGGCCGCCGCTAGGGCCTCACGCCACCCCTCGGCCGTCAGCAGCCCCAGAAATGACGAGCCCGGGGCCTTGCCGCCCCGGGCTTTCGGATGGTGCGAGTCGCGGAGTCTAGCGGGCGAGGGTCACGTTCGCGGCGCGGGGCCCCTTGGGGCTCTCCGTGATCTCGAACTGGACCTTGTCACCCTCGTTGAGTGTGCGGAACCCCTCGGCCCGGATCTCCGAGTGGTGGACGAAAACGTCCGGACCACCCTCGTGCGAGAGGAAACCGAAACCCTTGGACTCGTTAAACCACTTGACGGTGCCTTCGATCATGAACGTGCAGGCCTCCTGAGCCTTGTGCCTAGCGGCTTCGTCACCTGCGCGCTCACAAAAAGCAAAAGCCGCCCACCGTGGGCGGCTCCTTCCGCAACGCCAGAGCAACGACCAACTAATGCGAGCGAAGAATAGCACACGCGCCCGGGAATAGCAAGGAGAAGAGCCCCCGGCCCCCGGGCAAGGGGCCGCGGTACCATGCCGAATGCCGAAAGCACGGGCCGAGGCTCATCCCATCGCGGAGCGCCACCGGCGCGACCCGGCCCGCGTCACGATCGAGCGCGAGAAGGTGGCCGTGGGGATGACCGTCTTCGCGAGCCATGCCCGACGAGCCTGAGCCACGGGACGATGACGGGGCCGCGGAGCGCCTCGCGAAGTACCGCGGCAAGCGATCGGCCGATCGAACGCCCGAGCCGTTCGGCGGCGAAGAGGCGAGCGTCTCGCCGGAGGCCGCGGCCGCTCCACCGGCGGAGCCCCCCGCCGGCCCCGCCTGGGCCCGCCCCCGCCTCTTCTGCGTCCAGAAGCACGCGGCGACGCGCCTGCACTACGACTTCCGCGTCGAGATCGGCGGGGTCCTGCGCTCGTGGGCGGTGCCGCGCGGCCCCTCGCTTGACCCGAACGAGAAGCGCATGGCGGTCGAGGTGGAGGACCACCCGGTCGAGTACGCCGACTTCGAGGGGAAGATCCCCGAGGGCAACTACGGGGCGGGCGAGGTGATCGTCTGGGACAAGGGGCTGTGGATCCCGCTCGAGAACCCCGAGGAGACGCTGCCGAAGGGCAAGCTCACCTTCGAGCTGCGCGGCTACAAGCTGCGCGGCGCCTGGCACCTCTTCCGGACGAAGGGCAAGGGCAAGGACGCCTCGAAGGAGTGGATGCTCGTGAAGCGGCCCGACGGGTGGGCGAGCGCGACGCGGGCGCTGCCCCAGGAGTCGATCTACTCCGGGCTGAGCCTCGAGGAGGTCCGCACCGGGAGCCGGCGGGCGGCCGAGGTGAGGGCGGAGCTGGAGCGGCTCGGGGCCCCGCGGCAGGAGGTGCGTGCCGGGGGG
>JBGPQQ010000469.1:0-3216 GCA_041489115.1 Vicinamibacteria bacterium
GAACATCCGCACGTCGTCCCGCGTGGGCTCGATGAGCAGGATGTCCACCTCCGGGTGCTCGCGCCGGTACCGCTCGAGGCCGTACTGCATCCGCCCGTGGAGCACGATGCGCATGACCTTGTCGAGCACCCAGGTCACCCCCCGGTTGCTGAGGTGGCCCCGGAGGGGCCCGCCCGACGTGTCGTTGAGGTAGGGCACGATCGGGTTGATGCAGATGACGAGGTCGGCCCCGCCCTGGATCGCGAGGTTGATGTGGGCCGTCTTCGTGACGCTCCCGTCCACGTAGTCGCGGCCCCCGATGCGCACCGGGCGGTAGAGCCCGGGCATCGCCGAGGACGCCTGCACCGCCTTCGAGACCGGCACGTCTCGGAAGCCGTCCCGCCCGAACGCCACCGTCTCCCCACTGTCCAGGTCCACCGCCACGACGTAGAGGCGCCGGGGCAGGTCGTCGAAGCTGTCGCCGCGCAGGCGCGAGAGGAAGATCCGGTGGAGGTACTCCTGTATCCCGGAGGCGTCCATCAGCCCCGGGGGGAGGAGCTCGAAGAGGGCCCAGGCGAGGTCGGAGAGGTTGCGGCCCTCCCCGGTCAGGCTGGTGACGAGGGCGTCCGTGAGGACGCGCGGGGCCTTCGCCGTCCGGCGCAGGAACTCGGCGCTCCCCAGGCGGTAGAGCGGCGTCCCCCTGACACCGAGAAGGGTCCGACGGGTGGTGGCCTCGTCGTACATCTCGCACGGGGAGACGCCGGCGGCGAGCAGCGACGACACGAACGCGCCCCCCGAGATACCCACGTAGAGGTCGAGGTCGAGGAGGCTGCGGCCGAGGAGCTCGTGCAGGGCCCGGAGGCAGCCGATCTCGTAGACAGCCCCCGTGATCCCGCCGCCGGCGCAGACGAGAGCGACCTTCGGCTTCCGTTTCCCGGAGCGGCTCCGCCTGGTGGCTGCCAACCTTCGGCCTCCCGCGGGAGTCTACGTCAGGCCGGGGCCCCGGGGGCCCGGCCACCTAGCGGCGGAAGCGGTCGATCTTGCGCGAGAGGTCCTCGACCCGGCGGGTGAGCTCGTGGACCTCGTGACGGCTCGGGATGTTGAGCGCGGCGAGGGTGCGCTGGACGGCGTCGTCCACCATGCGCGTGATCACCCGGCGCTCCTTCCTGGCGCGGGTCTGGAGCACCGCCAGCCGCCCCTCGACCTGCCTCAGGGCCTTCTTCCGCTCGCGGTCGAAGCGGTGGCGCCACGTCGTCAGGGCCTCCCGGGCCTGGCGGGTGTCGACGCCGCTGCGCTTGACGAGCGCCTTGACCCGCTTCTCGACGGTGGCTTCGGCGGAGCCGAGCGCCGCCCGGGTGTCCTTCCAGGTCTGCCCGATGCGGCTCTTCGCCTTGCGACCGCGGGCGGCCGGGCGGGGGCGCCGGACGGCTCTCTTTGCTGGCATGGGTCCTCCTCCTCACTTCCTCTTCGTCTTCGTCTTCCTCTTGCCGGGGGTCGGCACGCGATCGCCACGCCCGGCGGGCGCACCGCGAGGAGCCTGGGCGGGCTTCTCGAGGTAGGCCTCGAAGGCCTGGAGCCCGCCCCGGAGGGCCTCGAGCGACCGTCCGGCGACACCCTCGCCCCGTTCCAGGAGTCCCCGGAGGCGCGACTCCACACCTGACTGGGCCTCCGCGACCATCCGGTGGACCATCTGGCCCACGTCCTGGCGGAGGGTGACCGCCTCGTCGAGGCTCAGCCGGCCGCGGCCCAGCACTCTGGAGACGATGCGCTCCGCCTCCTCGCGAGCCCGGCCCGCGGTGTCCTGGGGCTCGGGCCACTCGCTCCAGGCCGACGCCGGGCCGGCGGCGATGCGGATGAGGCGGGTCAGCACCTGGCGCGGGATGCGGCTCGCGCCCTGCTTCACCCCCTCGAGCAGGACCTGGGCCAGAGTGAGGCTGGTGAGGTCCTCGCCCGTCTTCTGGTCCACCACCTCGACCTCGTGGCCGCCGGCCACGATCCGGGCGAGGTCCGGGAGCGTCACGTACCGGCGGGCCGCGGGGTCGTAGAGCTTCCGGTTGCCGTACCTCCGGATCGGGCGGGGCGCGGGGGCGGCCTTGTCGCGGGTCACGCCAGAAAGATAACGCACCGCGTCAGGATTGGCAAGAGAACTGACGTCACGCGTTATACTCGCGGGCCCGAGGCAGCCCCGGGGGTTTGGGGGGCGGAGTCCCCCCATCTCAGAGGAAGCCAGGCACAACCTGGCCGTGAATGCTGGCCAGGCCCCGGATGGCTGGACTACGGAGCCGTCAGCCGTCGAGGTGCAGCGAGACCTCGTCCATCGGGGTCGGCAGGGGCCGGCGGCGGGCCAGGATGAGAGCGCCCCCGAGGACGACGCCGAGCGCGAGGGCCACGAGGAGGAGGACGCCGGCCAGATTGAAGGCGCCCAAGACCACCCCGACGAGGTCCAAGGTGGGCTTCTCGACCTTGATCCACGTGATCGCCGGGCCGATGGTCAGCATGCGCTCAGCGGGCTCCGCGCCCCCCGATCACTGTAGAGCGGCGGGACGCGTCGGTCAATTGCCGCATCTGGGTGCGGTTCAGGGCCTCGAGATAGGTCTTCACGCCGCGGAGGAGGCTTTCGGCCAGGACCTCGCGGTACTCCGGGGTCCTGAGCCGCTTCTCGTCCTCCGGGTTCGAGACGAAGGCGATCTCCGCCAGCACGGCGGGCATGCTGGCGCCGATGAGGACGTAGAAGGGCGCGGTGTGGACGCCACGGTCGAGGACCTCGTGCTCCTGGCGCGCCCCCGCCACCATGCTCTCGTGCACGGCGGCGGCGAAGTCCCGGCTCTCGTCGATCTTGCTGTTGGTGGCGATCGCCTTGACGAGGTTCTGGAGGTCCTTGAGGGTGGCGGGGGAGATCGCGTTCTCGCGGGCGGCGACCTCCTCGGCGTGGGGGCTTCGGGCGAAGTTCAGGAAGTACGTCTCGATTCCCCGGGCGCGCGCGTTGCGGCTCGCGTTCGCGTGGATGGAGAGGAAGAGGTCGGCGCCTCGCGTGTTGGCGATGCCGGTCCGCTCCTCGAGGGGGATGAAGACGTCCGCGGCGCGGGTGAGGACCACCTCGGCCCCGAGCTCCTGCCGGACGAGGCGGTCGAGGCGGAGCGCGACGTCGAGTACGAGGTCCTTCTCCTGCAGGCCGCCGCGCCCGATGGTCCCGGGGTCGTGGCCGCCGTGGCCGGCGTCGATCACGATGCGCCGGAC
>JBGPQQ010000470.1:0-3216 GCA_041489115.1 Vicinamibacteria bacterium
CTCGAGGTACAGCCCCTCGAAGAGCTTCTTGCGGCGCTTGTTCTCTGGCACGATCTCGTGGGTGACATCGGGCTGGAAGTCCACGAGGCCCTCGGAGGCGGCCCGCACCTCCTGCTCGACCTCCCGCACCGGCTCCGCGGTGTCCTTGGTGTGCAGCAGGTACTCGCCCTTGTAGTAGGTGATGAAGGCCAGGCGGTCCCCGCGGGGGGTCTTCAGGGGGGCGGGCGCCATCGTGCCCCCGAAGACGTCGGTGTACTGGACGATGGCCCCCGTCTGGAGGTCGAGTCCGCGCAGGTTCGGGATGTCGTCGTCCTCGTCCGAGGCGTAGTAGACCTTCTTGCCGTCGGTCGAGAAATAGGGCGCGGTGTCGTCGAAGGGACCGAAGGTCAGCTGGGTCTTGCGCGCGGGGTCCTCGAGGGGGAAGGCGAAGATCTTGGCGTGGCCGCTGATGCGGCGCTCGTAGACGACGAGCTTGCCGTCGGGCGACACCTGTGGGTCGTTGTCCGCGTACTCGTCGTTCGTGAGGTTGGAGACGGCCCCCGTCTCGAGGTCGAGCCGCCAGATGTCGGAGACGCCCTCCTTGAGCGCGGCGAAGAGCACCGTCCGCCCGTCGGGGAGGAGGCAGGGGGCCTGGACCTCGTCGAGCGGGACCGGCACCTTCTTCCGGATCCTGCCGTCCATCACGGAGAGGAGGAAGAAGCTGCGGCCCTTGCCGGTGCGCGCGAAGAAGCCCACGTGGTCCCCGCGGGGATCGAAGGCGATCGAGCGGCCGGCCACGAACTCGCTGTTGATGGAGAAGCTCTCCCACGCGGTGTCGAAGCCGCCGGTGAGGTTCTGGATCACCGTCCCGTCCTTCGTGGAGACGAGCACCACGTCCGCCTCGCCCTCGGAGCGGTTGGCGGTGATGACCGCGGCGATCTCGCCCGAGGGGCTCGGGGCGAAGCCGAAGGCCTGGGTGAAGCTCGTCTTCTCCGGGTTCGGCGAGAGATCCCGCCCGAAGTCGTCCGGCCGCTGCCGGTCGCGGAACGGCTTGAAGCGCTCCTTCAGCCACTTGTCGAAGGCGGCGTCGAACTCCTCGGGCGTCGTGCGGAAGGCCTGCTTGAAGAGCTCCTCGGTCGAGCCGCCGAGGATGCCCTTGCGCAGGGTGTAGAGAAACTGCCGGATCCCCTCCTTGCCGTAGCGGGCCTCCATGAACTCGAAGCAGGCGTGGCCCATGTTGTAGACGAGGCGGCCGGAGAAGGCCTCGAACTCCGCCTTCGAGAGCTTCGGCACCTTGTCGGTGAGCGCCGCGTCGCGGATCATCATGAGGTCGAGGGGCTCCCAGATGCCGCGGAAGTAGTCGGCGAGTCCCTCGTCCACCCAGAGCGGGATGGCGCGCTGGGTGATCCCCATGCCGAGCCCACGCGGGATGAGGTCGTTGGCGAAGGCGTGGGTCATCTCGTGGGTGATGAGGCCCTGGAGCTGGTCCGGGGGCTCGTCGATGGGGATCACCATCCGGTTGAGGATGGACTCGGTGAAGGCGGCCACCGCCTCGGGGACGAAGGCGGGATAGAGATTCGTCTGCTCGAACTCGGAGTGGGTCTTGTAGAAGATGACCGGGATCGGCTTCGGCATCTCGTGCTTGAGGCCGGTCGAGATCTTCAGGTAGCCGCTCTCGAGGTACGAGACGAGCCGCTCGAGGTGGGGCTCGAACTCCGGGTAGTAGAAGACCTCGAAGTGCGGGCTCTTGTAGACGCGCCAGGCGAAGTTGTCGTACTTCACCTTGTTCTTCCCGAAGTAGGGGATGAACTGGGCCGAGGCGGGGGGCGCGGCGAGGGCGGCGGCGGCCAGGAAGAGGAGGGGGCGAAGCCTGCGCATGGGGTCCCCTAGCGGAGAAGAACGCGCGTCCCGCGGATCTTCTGCGGGGTGATCACCCCGAGGAAGTTCGGCAGGAGCCGGTCCATGAGCTCGAAGTAGGAGGAGAGGGGCGAGACGCGCTGGTCCTCGGAGTAGAGGACCTCCTCGGAGAAGCGCTCCTTGTGGAGGAGCTCGCCCGTCTTGCTGTCGATGAAGAGGAAGTCCGCGCTCAGGGTGAAGCCCTTCCTCTCCATGTAGCGGTTGCCGCGGACGAGGGCGGGCTGTCCAGCCGGCGTCCGCACCACGCGCTCCTCCGGCTGGAAGCCGGAGCGGTTCTGGCTCTCGAAGGCGAGCTTGCCGGCGACGATGAGGGGCTGCTGGTACTCCTCTCCCATCTTGCGCCAGAACTCCTGGTCCTGGAGGAGGCGGTCGGCCTCGAGCCGGTACTGCTCCTTCTCCTCCTTGGCGTAGCTGCCGCCCTCCCCGATCTTCTCGAGCGCCTTCTCGAGGGCGTCCTGGAGCGGCGGGCGGTCGGGCTCGAGCACCTGGAGCCGCGTGTTCGAGCGGAGCTGGTTCTGGAGCAGGCGCGAGGTCTCCGCCGAGAGGTCCACGTCGGAGTTCTCGAGATCGGTCACGAACCCGGCGATGAGGATGCGGCGGAAGGCGGACACGTCGAGCTTCGACTGCAGCGGGGTCTCGACCGCCACCTCCACCATCGACGAGCAAGAGACGGTGGCCAGGAAGACGAGGGGTGCTATGGCGCGGCGCAGGGCTCTCATGGCCGGGCCCCCTTCTTCCGGCTCTTGCGGTTCCTCTTGTCGTCGGCCTCGCGGAAGAGGTCGTAGTTCTGCTGGATGTAGAGGTCCCCCGGCTTCAGCTCGAGCGCCTTCTCGTAGGCCTTGCGGGCCGCCTCGAACTCGCCCATCTGCTCGAGCGCCACCGCGAGGTCGTTGAACGCCGCGGCGTTGTGCGCGTCGAGCTGGACGGCGCGCTCGAAGCGGAAGCGGGCCTCCTGCCAGAGGCCCTTCTGTGCCACCTTGAGGCCGAACTCGACCTGGCGGCCCGGGGATTCCTCATCCGCCAGCGCTGGGCCGGGGCTGAGGAGGAGGAGCAAAAGCAACGCCCGCATGACCGTGAGCCTCCTCTCGAAGGAAGTGAGGTTTCGATGGTAGCCGTGGGGTCGTGGGCAACGCAAGGACGGGGAGCGCCCGCCACGCCCTCGCGACGCCTTTTCACACCATGGCGCGCGAGGCCGGACCCGCCGGGGCCGGTCGCCCGCCTAGAATCGGGCCCTCTCCCGCCGGGCTTCCCGTGGACTCGACCCTCGACCTCCTGACGCTCGCCTTCGTGCCGGGGCTCACGCCCCGCGCCGCCCACGAG
>JBGPQQ010000471.1:0-3204 GCA_041489115.1 Vicinamibacteria bacterium
CGCCGTCGAGGAGCTGGTCGTTCTCCTGCTCCTGCTGCACGAGGTGCAGCATCAGGCCCCGCGCGTCCATGTGGGAGAAGACGATCTCCCACTGGTCGAGCTTGCTGCAGTCGTAGCGGAGGCGCTCGTCGGGTCCCGTCCAGGGCCAGACGTCCTTCCCGTCGCCCCCCACGTTCATGGTCAGGAAGTAGACCGAGTTCATCCCCTGCGCCGCGAGGTAGTTGAGCGCGCCGACGATGGCCTTCCCACGGCCCCCGCCCCAGGCCGGGTCCCCGGCCCGCCAGTCCCGCAGGTGGGGCTCGTAGCGGTGACGGCCGCCGCCGTCGAAGTCGGCGTAGGCGAGGAAGTTCTCGGGGCTGTCCGCGCCTCCCTTGAGGAAGGGCTCCCCCGTGCCCGCGAAGCGCAGGTAGCGCTCGCCGACGTAGTCGAGCCGGCCCTTCGCGCGGTGGTCGCGGCCCGCCTTGTCGGTCGGCGCCACCTCGAAGGCACCCGTGAGACCGTCGGGCGGGAGCGGCGCGCCCGCGCCGTCGTCGATCGCGGCTCCGGGACCGGAACGGAAGAAGGCCGTCCAGCGCCAGGTGCCGGCGGCGTCCGGGGCGAAGTGGACGCGCCAGATCCGGCCGGACGTGGCGCCCGTCTCCGCGGCGTTCCCGTCGGCGGCGAAGAAGCCGGGCACCACGTACGAACGCACGCCGTTCGTGAACACGACCGTCAGGCGGTAGTCGAGGAAGGGGTTGACCGGGCCGTCCTCGCGGGCCTCGGGGCCCTGGAACGTCAGCGTGACGCGGTGCCAGACCTTGCGCTCGCCGCTCACGGCGACCGTCGGGTCGGAAAGCCGAGGCGCCCCGAGTGCGGGGACCGCGGCCACGAGCAGGGCCGTCGCCGCGAGCGCTCCCCGAGCGGCACGCCCCGGTCCCCGGGCGTCGTCCATGGCGGCCTCCTCCGGTCGGCGCCGATTCTGTTGCCAGCGGGGCCACAGCGCAAGGCGCCGGCGTTTGCCGCCCGCCCGCGGCCTCGGCTAGTCTTCCTTCTCCATGCCCGTCCTCACCGGCTCCCCCGTCGTCACGCTGCGCCACGCCTCCGCCCGCCCCTACGACGCGGCGATCGCCGCCGCCCGCTCCTGCTACTCCCCGCGGGTGATCGACGCGGACGAGGTCACGCCGTCCCAGCGGGAGACGATCGGGCCGCTCACCTTCGAGGGCGGGCACCACACGGTCTGGCAGCACGCGCACTTCGAGTTCGGGCTGGAGAACGTGAGCCGGCAGTTCGTCTGGTCGTTCCTCCACTCCCACCCCTTCTACAACTCGGAGCAGTCCTCACAGCGCTTCGTCCGCCTCGACGAGGTGCGCGCGCTCGTGCCGGCGGGGCTGACGTCGGAGGCGCGCGCGGTGTACGAGAGCGCGGTGGAGTCGGCCTGGGAGAGCTACCGTCGACTCACCGCCCTCCTGAAGCAGGACACGCTCCGGATCCTGTCGGACCTCCGGCACCTGACCCCCGGCGCCTCGGAGAAGCGGCGGAAGAAGGTGGAGCGCGAGGCGGAGAAGAAGGCGATCGAGACGGCTCGCTACGTCATCCCCGTCGCCGCCTTCACCTCGATGGTCCACACGGTGTCGGGCATCGTGCTCCACCGTCTCCACCGCATGATGCGCACGGGCGACGCGCCGACGGAGACACGGGCCGTGGTCGAGGCCATGGTCGGCCTCGTCCGGGAGACGGACCCGGCCTTCTTCGACCGCATCGGCCAGGGGCCGCTCGGCGAGGCCGAGGTGGTCGAGGCACACCTGCCGCGGCTCGAGGCGGACGGCGACGCGGAGGCGGCGCGGCTCGACGCGCGGCTCGGCGAGCGCGTGTCGCTGCTCGTCGACCACATGTCACGCGCGGAGGAGACGACGGCCGAGGCCGTGCGCGCGGTGCTGGGCGCCTCGCCCGCCGCGCTCGGCGACGACGCAGCCCTCGAGCGCCTGCTGAACCCCGCCCTGAACCGCTACCGCCTCGAGACGCTGCAGCTCTCGGTGCACTCCCCGCTGGCCCGGGCGATGCACCACGCCTCCTACACTTTCCTGAAGAAGCTCTCCCACACCGCGGACAGCCAGGACCAGCGGCACCGGATGGTCCCGGCCTCGCGCCCGCTCCTCACGCTGACGGATACGCGGCGACCCGACTACGTCACTCCCCCGCTCGTCGCCGCGAACCCGCGGGCGCTCGCGGCGTACGAGGAGGCGATGGACCGGGCGTGGGCGTCCAAGAACCGGCTCCTGGAAATGGGCGTGCCGCTCGAGCAGGCGCTCTACCTCCTGCCGAACGCCAAGGCCCTCCGCTTCCACGAGAGCGGCAGCCTCCTCTACCTGGCGCACAAGTGGGTCATGCGCACCTGCTTCAACGCGCAGGAGGAGATCTACCGCGCCTCCATGGACGAGCTCGAGCAGGTACGGGCCGTCCACCCGCGGCTCGCCCGGCACATGGGCCCGCCCTGCGTCCTCCGCCACGGCCGCATCACCCCGACCTGCACCGAGGGCGAGCACTTCTGCGGCGTGCCGGTGTGGCGCCGCTTCCCGAACGTCACGCGATCGCTCTAGTTTCTGCGATACTAAGGAGACCACAGGGCATGGCTCAACCCGAGCGCGTCCGGGACTTTATGACGAGGGACCCTGTCACCCTCCGGGACGACGATCTCCTCCGCCAGGCGGTCGAGATCGTCATGGTCCGACGGATCCGCCACATCCCGGTGATGGACGGAAAGGGCCGCCTCGTGGGGATCGTGACGGATCGCGACATCCAGGGGACGCTGCCCAGCCCGCTCTCGGCCGCGGCGCCCGAGGAGTACGAGGCCCTCCTGGAGACGACGCCTCTCGCGCGGATCATGACGAAGGACGTCATCACGGTCGGCGCGGACGACCTGGCGGCGGAAGCGGTGGAAACGCTCCTGGCCGACAAGGTCGACGGGCTGCCCGTCCTCGAGAACGGCCGCCTCGTCGGCATCTTCACCGTGCGCGACGCGCTTCGGGCCTACCTGGAGCTCCTGCGAGGGCGACCGTAGCCGGCGTCATGCCCCAGGCCCGCGCGTGCTGCGCCGCGCGCTGCCCGCTGCGCACCGCGCCCTCGATCGTCGCGGGGAGACCGGTGTCGGTCCAGTCGCCGGCGAGGAAGAGGCCCGGGATCGGAGTGTCCGGCCCCGGGCGGAGCACCTCGAGCTCGGGGCTCGAC
>JBGPQQ010000472.1:0-3190 GCA_041489115.1 Vicinamibacteria bacterium
AACAGATACCTTGAGAAGTCCCCCCGGTTGAGCACCTGTCTCAACTCCTGAGAAGAGAGGGGCACCGCGCCGGTGTTGATGCGATAGAAGATGTCGTACAGGACGCCTTCGCCTTCGAAACCCGTGATGACGGTGGTCCGGATGTCGGCGTTCTTGAGTCGCCTGAGCTCGGAGGCGTAGTCGGGCTCGTGCGCGAACTCGTCGACGTCGACCTTGTTGAGGCGGTCTAGGACATTCAACCCACTCAGTCGAGGCTGCGTCCAGTAGTCCCGATACTTTGGAAGGAAGAAGCCCGCCAGCGTGAGCAGACGCTGCTTGCCGTCGATCACGATGAAGGTGCCCTTGCGCCTCGGGTTTTCTGCCAGGACGATCTGTGGAACCGGGAAGCCCAGGATGAAAGACTCGATCAGGCGGCTGCGCCTGGAGTCTCGCCAAGCGTTCCGGCGCTGAAAGGCTGGGTCGAGATCCACGTTCCCGCCCTCGATCTGGCGGACGATGGTCTCGACTGTCCAATCCCGGGAGGAGACCAGGATCTGGTACTGCTTAGAGTCTTTGGGCCTCTCTAGCTCGGCCGCGTCCTCCTGGTTCCACGCCTCTATGTCATCCAGCCGGTCGACCTGTGGCCGCGACGTCATGTCGGGCTCCTCCTTCTGCGAGGCGGCGCTTGGGTAGGCGCATGCGAGAAGACAACAAGATACCCCCAAACGTACCGAAGGTACCACCCCAAACGTAGGTAGCGACGGAGACGACAAGCCCCGGACGAGCAATTGACCCAGCGGTGCGGCGACCGAGTTAGGCGGTTGCCTCGGCGCCGGCACAGTTGGAGGCCCGAGGCCGAGGTCCTCGACCCTCCGTTCCGATCAGCAACGGCGGATACGGTCGATTGCCTCCGGGGTCGTCGCTTCGCCGAGGGGATGCACCCCGCCAAGGCCACCGTACCGGCGGCCCTCGTGAGGGGCGATCATCTCCTCGGCCCTGAGCTGTCGCCCTTCGCTCTCTTCGCCTGGGAATACAGGTCGTCGCGGTATGCCCAGGCATGGTGTCTGATGCGTCCTACAATTCCTGCCCGTTCTACGCCCTCACCAGAGCGGCTCCATGTTCTCGACGTACTTGTAACCGGTGCCGGTGTCGAAGAGCACGACGGTGTCGTCGGGGGAGAGGTGGCCCGAGACCTTCAGCTTTCGGGCGGCGGCCACGCCGGCGCCACCCTCGGGCGCCATGAAGAGGCCCTCGGAGGCCGCGGCCTCCTTCACTCCGTCCACGATCTCCTGCTCCGACACGGCGATGCCGGCGCCGTGGCTCTCGCGCAGGCCGCGCAGGATGAGGAAGTCGCCGAGCGCCTTGGGCACGCGCAGGCCGTGGGCGTGAGTGGTGGCGTTCTCCCAGAAGGGAGCCTCCTCGCGCCCCTCCTGGAACGCCTTCACGATCGGGGCGCAGCCCTCGGCCTGCACCGCGTACATCCGCGGCCGCTTCGCCCCGACAAAGCCCATCGCCTCCATCTCGGCGAAGGCCTTCCACATCCCCACGAGGCCCGTGCCCCCGCCGGTCGGGTAGAGGATCGCGTCGGGCAGCGTCCAGCCCATCTGCTCCGCGATCTCGTAACCCATCGTCTTCTTGCCCTCGACGCGGTACGGTTCCTTCAGGGTGGCGCACTCGTACCAGCCGTGCTCCTTCGCCTGCGCCGCACAGACCCGGCCCGCGTCGGTGATGAGGCCGTCGACCATCTCGACGTGGGCGCCGTAGGCCTCGGTCTCCATCACGAAGAGCCGGGCGATGTCCCGGGGCAGGAAGACGTGGGCCTTGAGGCCGGCCGCCGCGGCGTAGGCGGCGAGGGCGCTGCCCGCGTTCCCGGCCGAGGGGAGGCAGAGGTCGGTGGCGCCAAGGGTCTTCGCCATCGAGACGGCCATCGACAGGCCGCGGGCCTTGAAGGACCCGGTCGGGTTGCCGCCCTCCTCCTTGACGACGAGCCGGGGCAGGCCGAGCCGGGCGCCGAGGCGCGGGGCGGGGAGGAGGGGCGTGAAGCCCTCTCCCAGGCTCACCCTCTCCGCGTCCTCGCCCAGGGGCAGCACCTCGCGGTAGCGCCACATCGTCGGCTCGCGGAGCGCGAGGTGCCCGGGCCTCATCTCGAGCGCGGCGCGGGCGAGGTCGTAGCGCGGGTAGAGCGGCGCCCCGCACTCGCAGACGGTGTAGACCCGGCCCGGCTCGTACCGCTTCTCGCACTTCGTGCAGTCGAGGTGGGTGAGCATGGGTGGCCCTCCCGGGAAGTGTCGCGGATTATAGCGTCAGCGCGCGGAGGCGAGCGCCTTCATCTCGAAGCCGCGCCCGAAGAGGTCCCCTCCTCGAACTCCCACACGGCGGTGTCGCCGGTGACGCAAGTGTTGGCGCGCAGGATCGGCACCGGCATCACGAGGGTGGCACGGAAGTGCAGGCGGTCCTGCCCCTCGGGCGTGAGGAGCGGGAGCCCGGCCTCGTCGAGCTGGGCGAGGAGGCCGTCGCCGAGCGAGTTGAAGGAGGCCTCAGCAGCGGCCTCGATCTCCTCGGAGGGAGTGCCCGGGGCGAGGGCCGAGAGCCGGGCGGCGAGGTCCTTCTGCTTCTCGTCGATGTGATCGAAGATCTCGTCGAGATCGCGCCTCTCGCGCGGCCCGTAAAGCGGCCGCTCGGCGAGGAGCGCCACCTCCCGCGCGAAGGGCTCGGCTAGACGCTCCCGGTACGCGCGCCGCACGTCGGACTCGCGCGGGCCCGCGCCCTTGCCGGCGAGTGCTTCGGCGAAGCCCTCGGCGAAGGCCTCGTCCCGCTTCAGCGCCGCGCGGGACAGGGCCCGCGCGGCGGCGAGGGGGGAGGACGGGTCGCGGATCACCTCCTGGTACTCGTAGGCGCCGTGCTCGGCGTCGACAAAGGCGGAGACGAAGTTGCGGGCGGGGTGCGCGCGGGGCGCCCGCGCCCGATAGAAGTCGCCGTCGATGGCGGCGGCCGACGGCAGCAGGGCCTCGAGGACGATCACGTGGAGGCCGGTCTGCGTCTCCTCGCGGACCTGCCAGGGGTCGCCGGTGGGGAAGCGGTGCCACCGCACGAGGGGGTCGTCCTCCGGGCGGATCGCGACGCGGGCGTCGCCCTTGTCCGTGTCGACGCGCTCGAGCCGGTACTCGACGCGGCGCGTGCAGGTCCCGTCGCCGTGGACCTGGGTGAAGAG
>JBGPQQ010000473.1:0-3152 GCA_041489115.1 Vicinamibacteria bacterium
CAGAATCACCTGGAGCGAGGCCCCGACCAGAGCGAGCGTCCCGCCCGCCAGGAATCCGAGCACGACGCGCGGCACGCGGAGCGTCCAGAGGATCTCCGCATCGGTCCGGGCGATCCCGACCCACGGCGCCGCGCAGACCACCGCCAGGCACGGCACCAGGTAAGCTGCGATGACGGCCAGACACCGGCCGCGGGTGAGGAGAGAACCCGTTGGCGCCATCAGGGCACTCCGAGTCGTGGGATCGCTCGTCTGCGAAGGTTAGCCGCCCAATGCGGACCTGTCAAGCAGTGAAACAGACAGTGGCCCGCGCCCGGACGCGGGCCCGCTGGGCGGCGTCAGGCGGCCTGGAGGGGGAGGCCGAGGGCTGGGAGACCTGGGAGGGCCTGGCCTCGGCCGGTCGGGGCGGTTTTCGCGGGGTGTCCGTCTGAGGGGGAGGTCCGGCCGGGCGGCGGCCGGAGCGGAGGCTTCCGAGTCCCCTCCACAGAATATTTGAGAAAATTCCAAAAAGTGGGGCTTCGGGCCTTGACTCTGTAGCATATCTGGTGTATAATGGCTACAGACTGCCAGGAGGCCCGTCATGGATGCGAGTCGAACTCGCCAGGAGGTCCGTCGCCTCGTCGAGGAGGTGGCCGCGCTCGCCGAGGCGGTTCTGGGCCGCTCGGCGCTCTTTCCCGGCTCGCTCTACGAGCAGAAGAGCCGGTGCGGGAAGCCCGCCTGCAAGTGCGCCCGCGGTCCCTACCGCCATCGCCAGTGGTGTCTGTCGTTCCTCGAGGACGGCGGGTCGCGGACGCGGGTCGTGCCGCCGGCTCTGCGTCCCGCGGTGGCGGAGCTGGCGGCCCGCTACCGGGAGGTTCGCCGGGCGCGCCGCCGGCTGGCCGGGCTCCTGGCGGAGCTCTTGGCCAAGGTCGATGCGCTGGCCGAGGTGCGCTGCCGGGAGGGGAGGCGGCGCTATGCGCGCCTCGCCGCCGGGGCGCCCGGCCGGGCCGCGCGGCCCAGGAAAGGAGGGCCGACCCGATGAGTTGGGAATCCTTCGAGGAGGACAAGGCGTTCGTCGTGGAGGCGCTCCGGCGCGGGGAGTTCGACCACGTCGAGGTGGTGGGCAAGGTGGCCGAGACGGACTTCTTCCGCCGGCTCCTGGGCGACGGGGTCCTCGGGCGCCTGGCGGCGGCCTACCCCACGCCGCGCCAGAAGGAGGAGGTCCCGCTCTGGCTCTACCTGGCGAGCGAGCTGACGCTGCGGCTCCACGGGGCCATGGGCTTCGGGGCCTATCCCTACGTCATCCACTGCGGCGGGCTCCTCGACGCCCTCGACCCGGACCGCATCGAGCACAAGGCCGACGAGGGAGGGGCGCGCTGGCGCACGGAGGTCCGCGGGTTCAACCGCAAGAACTTCCACGCCCGCACCACCCCCTGCGACCAGGACTTCCTGCGCAAGCTGGCCCACGACACGCTGCCGGTGATGCTCGAGCACTGGTTCGGGACGGCCGTCGTGCGCGAGTACCAGACGCTCGGGGCGTTCGACCCGGCCGGCCTCTTCGCCGTCGACGGCACGTATCTCTTCGTCCCGCTCGACAACGACCGCTACACGCGCTCGTCGGTCCTGCGCTTCGACGAGCACAACCATCCGGTCGACAAGGCCGACGAGGCGGCGATGCCCCCGGAACGCCGCAAACGCTGCCGTTGGCGGCGCTGCTACCGCGCCGTCACCCTCTCGCACACGACGCCCGAGCGCGACTACTCGCTACGCTGCGGCACCACCGTGCGGCCCGGAAAGGACGCCGAGTGCCCCGAGGTCGGACCCCTCGTCGAGCGCTTCGTCGGGGCCGTCGGCCCCAACGTCATGAAGCTCCTCCTCTTCGACCGCGGCCTCGTCGACGGCGCGACCGTCAGCCGCCTCAAGGCCCTCGGCGTCGACAGCCTCTTCCCCCTCAAGCAGGGCATGGACCTCTGGACCGACGCGGAGGCCCTCGCCGCCCTCGACCCGGCGCCCTGGGCGCGCCACGTCTTCCCCAAGCCCCCGGCCCCCACGCCCCCGCCCGACCGCCCCGAACCCGTCGCCCGCCGCGAGGCCGCCCGCCAGAAGACCCTCGCACGGAAGCGCCGAGAGGCCGACCCCAACCCCCCCACGCGCACCCTCGAATCGATCGAATACCAATGGATCGAGCCCAGCCGCGTCTGGGAAACCTGCACCGTCCCGGTCAACGTCCTCCTCGTGCGCAACCACTACGCCGACGGCGATACCCTCGACTGGGCCCTCGCCTCCACGCGCCTCTTCGCCGACCCCCTCGAGATGTGGGCCACCTACCGCCTCCGCCCCGCCATCGAGGAAGACCACCGCCAGGAGAAGTGCTTCTGGGACATGACCCGCTTCCGCTCCCCCGCCTTCTCCCTCGTCGTCAACCAGGTCCTCTTCGTCGAACTCGCCTACTCCCTCATCCAGATCTTCCTGCGCCAGGCCGAGCGCGGCGACCTCGCCGGGGCCACGCGCCAGCGCCTCCTCGACGCCCTCCTGCCCCAGGAGAACCAGATCACCCTGTACACCCGGCAGCGCTTCGGCCTGTTCACCTCCTACGAGTACCAGGAACTCCTTCTGACGCTCCCCGAAGGGGCGCGTCGGAAGGCCCTCGGCAAGACGCGCCGGCTCCGTCGAGCCCAGCTCCGACCGCCCGACCTTCCCTGGCGGCGCCCCTGAGCGGGGCCCCATGCGAGCCGGTGCCCGGAGGGCCCCGGCCCGTCTCCCCCGGGCCGATCCCTCACCCCGCGGCGGGTCCCGCCCCGTCCACCCCGAAACCGTGCGGGCCCGCTCCGGCCCCCGCCATGCCCCGTGGCATCGTCCGACACCCCATGGCTCATTCTCATACTGTCTGTTTCACTGGCACTGGAAGCGAAGGTTGATCTCAGTACCGTCGAACGGTAACATGGCCATCCGCCCGGGAGCGGCCCGATGGGCGGAGGGGCGCCGGGGCCGTGGGACACCGTGGAGACCGATGAAGAATGAAGACCGAGGCGCAGCTTCGCGAGAGCATCGAGCGGTTCCGGGAGAGCTTCTGGGGGAAGAAGCCGGCAGACCGGCCGCCCGTGGGGATCGCGTGCGATGGAGTCTGGCTGCCGATCAACTATCTGCGGAAAGAGTTCACGAAGGCCGAGGTCCAG
>JBGPQQ010000474.1:0-3139 GCA_041489115.1 Vicinamibacteria bacterium
CTTCTCCCTCGTGGGCGCGGGCCTCATGGTGCTCCTCTCGCTCTCGGGCGCCGTCGCCTGGATGACCCGGGGTAACGGGGGCCCGGTGGCGCCCACCTCCGCCTGAGCGAATGGGCGTCCCCGTCCTCCACGTCTGCGACAAGTTCGGCGTCCGCGGGTCGAGCATCCACGGCGTCTCGCGGCTCTTCTCCTGGTGGTTCCCGCGCTACGACCCCTCGCGCTACGAGGTATCCCTCTGCGGCCTCAAGCACCCCGAGCCGGCCACGCGGTGGCTCGGCGAGCAGGGCATCCCCGTCCACCACCTCGGCCGCGGGCGCTTCGACCCGCGCATCGTGAGCGACCTCGTGGCCCTCGCCCGGGGACGCGGAGCGCGCGTCCTCCACGTGCACGGCTACGCGGCCGCCGACTTCGGCAGGCTCGCCGCGCGCGCGGTCGGGGCGAAGCTCGTGCTCCACGAGCACTTCGCCGACCCGCGCATGCCGGCCTACCAGGCCCTCGCCGACCGCCTCCTCCGGCACCGCACGGACGGAGCGATCGCGGTGAGCCGCTCGACCCGCGAGTTCCTGGTGAAGGAGCGCTTCGTCCCCGAGGAGCGGGTGCGGCTGATCTGGAACGGCGCGCCGCTCGACGAGTTCGCCCCCGTGCCCCGGGAGAGCGCGCTCCGCGTCCGGCGGGAGCTCGGGCTCCCGGAGGACGCCCTCGTCGTCGGCACCATCGGCCGCCTCAACGCCCAGAAGGGCCACCGGTTTTTCGTCGAGGCCGCGGCGCGGCTCCTCCCCCGGCGTCCGCGCGCCCGCGTCCTCGTCGCGGGGGACGGTGACCTGATGGGCGACCTGCGGGAGCAGGCCGACGCGCTCGGCATCGCCGACCGCGTCGTGTTCGCCGGGCACCGGACCGACGTGCCCGACCTCCTCGGCGCCCTCGACGTTTTCTGCATCTCGTCGCTCTACGAGGGCACCCCGCTCGCCCTCTTCGAGGCGATGGCGGCGGGCAAGGCCATCGTCTCGACCTCGGTCGACGGCTGTCGCGAGGTGCTCGAAGACGGCGTCACGGGCGTGCTCGTCCCTCCCGGCGACGCGGCCGCCCTCGCGGACGGCCTCGAGCGCGTCCTCGGAGACGACGCCCTCCGCGACGCCCTCGGCCGGCAGGCCCTCGTCGCCTCGCGACGCTACGACGTGCGCGCGTGTGTCGACCAGATGCAGGCCTTCTACGACGATCTCCTCGGCGGCGGGGGGCGCTGAGCCCTTGCCCCTGCGCCGGCTCGCCCGCAGCGCGCACGAGGCGTGGGAGGTGCCGCGGGACCTGCTGTGGCGCCGATACCCGCCCTTCGTGACCGGCGGCGATCTGCCCCGAGGCGACGTACCCGTCTTCGTCTTCCACGGCGCCGAGCCCGTCTCCTTCTCCCGCCGGCTCGCGCACCTCGCCGCCAACGGCTACGTCACGCTGTCGTCGGACGAGTACCTGGCCGTCCTTCGTGGCGAGCGGGAGCCCCCAGCGCGCGGGGTCGTGCTGACCTTCGACGACGGCCGCGGCTCCGTCTGGAGCGTCGCCGCGCCTCTCCTGCGGAAGCACGGCATGAAGGCGGTGGTCTTCCTCGTCCCCGGGCGCATCCGCTCGCGCCCCGGGCCGGTGCCGCCGACCTGGGAAGACGTCGAGGCGGGCCGGGCCGACGAGGCGACGGTTCTCCGGCGCGAGGACGGGGAGGGGGCGCTTCTCTCGTGGGAGGAGATCGAGGCGCTCGCGGGCACCGGCCTCTTCGGCTTCCAGAGCCACACTCACCGCCACGCCCGCGTCCACACCGGGCCGCAGCTCGCCGGCTTCGTGACGCCCCGATCCCGGCGCGGCTACGGCGCCTTCGACCAGCCGCTGCTGCGGGACGTCGACCGCGACCTCATGGGCGAGGAGGCGCCGCTCGGCGCCCCGCTCCTGCGCTCGGCGCCGCGCACCTCGGAGGAGACGCGGTTCTTCGAGGACCCCGAGGTCCGCGCCGCGTGCGTCGCCGAGGTCGCCGAGTACGGCGGCGAAGGCTTCTTCCTGCGTTCCGACTGGGCGGGCCGCCTCCGGCGTGTCTTCCGCCGCACGCGCGTGCGGGGAAGCCTCGAGACGGCCGACGAGCGGGTGCAAGCCATCCGGAGCGAGCTCGCCGACTCCCGCCGGCTCATCGAGGAGCACACCGGGCGCCCGGTCGTGCACCTGTGCTACCCGTGGCACGCGGCGGGCCCCACCGCCCGGCGGCTCGCCGCCGAGATCGGTTACGCGACGGCCTTCTGCGGCAAGGTGCCTGGCGTTCCCATCACGCGCCCCGGGGGCGACCCACGGTCGATCGCCCGGATCGGCGAGGACTACGTGGAGCTGCTCCCGGGCCGGGGGCGGGCGACGCTCGCCGAGGTGCTGCGCCTGAAATGGACACGCCGCTTCGGGGGCGCGCTGCGGTAACATGCCCGCCGTGGACGCCCCGGACCCCGTCCGCGCGACCGGCTCACGGCTGCTGCCGGTCCTCCCTCTCGACGACGTCTGTCTCTTCCCGGGAGCGTCGCTCGCGCTGGTCCTGGACAAGCCCGCCGCTCTCTCCGCCGCCCGGCTGGCCGTGCGCTCGGGCGGCCAGCTGCTGGCTCTCGCCCGACGAGAGGCCCACGCCGGTCCCCGGGACCTCCACGCCGTCGGCACCCTGGCCGCCGTCCTCTCGATCCAGGCCCTCTCGCCCCACGAGCACCGCGTCGAGCTCGACGGCGTCTCGCGGGCACGGGCCGAGACGCTCGTCGGCGTGGACCTGCTCGTGGCCGAGGCCGTCCCCCTCGAGGAGGGCGACGAGGGTGACGAGTGGGGCCCCGCCGGCGAGGCCCTGGCCCGTTACCTCCACGCTCACGCGGACCTGCGCGCCTTTCTCGAGGGACAGCGGCGGTCGGCCGAGGCCATGTCGTGGGTGAACCTCGCCTGCCAGCACCTGCCGATCACCGCCTCGGCGCGGCAGAAGCTCCTCGAGGCCAGCGCTCCCGAGCGCTGCCTCAAGATCAGCCGGGGGCTCGACGCGTTGCTGCGAAAAGAGCAGACGATTTAGAGGCCACCAGCCGCGCTGGCCGTCCGCGCAACCCGAGGGGTCCTCGGGGGGTGGAACCCCCCGAGATAAGAGGAAGCTGGA
>JBGPQQ010000475.1:0-3101 GCA_041489115.1 Vicinamibacteria bacterium
ATGAGGACGGCATTATCCGCTCTCGTGGGCTTTGGTCGGCGAGAGCGACGGGGTGGGCGCCTCACGGTGTCTCCGGGTAAGATCACCGCCGATGGCGGACACTCCCCTGACGATCGTCGGTGCGGGCGTCGTGGGCCTCGCGGTGGCCGCACGCCTCGCCCCGCGCTTCCCGGAGCTCGTCGTCCTCGAGCGCCACGATCGCCACGGCACCGAGGCCTCGAGCCGGAACAGCGAGGTCATCCACGCCGGGATGTACTACCCGGCCGGGACGCTGAAGGCCCGGCTGTGCGTGCGGGGCAACGGGCTCCTCTACGAGCTCTGCGAGCGCCTCGAGATCCCCTACCGGCGCATCACGAAGCTCATCATGGCCACCGCCCCGGGGGAGATCGGCGAGCTCGAGCGGCTCCTCGCCCTCGGCCACGCCAACGGCGTCGAGCTGTCGATGCTCACCGCCGAGGAGTGCCGGCGCCTCGAGCCGGCGGTCCCGGCGGTGGCCGGGCTCCTCTCGCCCTCGACAGGGATCGTGAGCGCGCACGGCCTGATGGACGCGCTCCTCCACGAGGCCCGGCGCCACGGGGCGATCCTCCAGCCGCGGGCCGAGATCGTCGGCGTCGAGCGGCGCGACCGCGACTACCGGCTGGAGATCCGCACTCCCGACGGCGTCGAGTCGCTGACCAGCGAGCGGGTCGTGAACGCGGCCGGCCTCGACTCCGACACGGTGGCCGCCCTCGCCGGGATCGACGTGGCGGCCGCGGGCTACCGCCTCCACTGGTGGAAGGGCAGCTACTTCGCGGTCTCGGGTGCGAAGGCGAGGATCGTCTCCCGGCTCGTGTACCCCGTCCCCATGCACGTGAGCCTGGGCGTCCACGCCGTGCTCGGCCTCGACGGCCGCCTGCGCTTCGGGCCGGACGCCGACCACCTGCCGGACCGCCGGCAGGACTACTCCGTGGACGAGGCGAAGCGCGCGGAGTTCGGCACGGCCGTCCGCCACCTCTTTCCCGGGATCGGGGACGAGGACCTCACGCCCGACATCGCCGGGATCCGCGCGAAGTTGCAGGGCCCGGGCGAGGGCTTCCGCGACTTCGTGATCGCGGAGGAGTCGGCGCGCGGGCGGCCCGGGTTCGTGAGCCTCGCCGGGATCGACTCGCCGGGCCTCACCTCGGCCCTCGCCATCGCGGAGGACGTCGACCGGCTCCTTCCCGCCTGAGACCGTCCCCCAAAACGGCGAAGGGCGGGCGGCCTCGCGGCCGTCCGCCCCTCGCCGTGCCCCGCCGGGCGCGCCCGGCCTCTACTTCAGCGCCGCGTAGCGCGGGTCCCCGATCAGGTTCACGAAGTCGCGGTCCTTCTCGATCTTCGCGAAGTCGTTGAAGCCCGCCGCGTGCGCCTTCGCCAGGTACTCGAGCGCCTTCTCGGTCTCGCCGCGGGCGGCGAGGAGCTTGGCGTAGAGGTAGTACTGCCGGGCGAGGGTGACGCCGGCCGCCGGCACCTTGACCGCGTCGCCCTCGAAGCCGGTCGGGTCGAGGCGGAAGGCCTCGGTCCAGGCCTCGAGCGCCCGCTCCACGTCGCCGCGCGCGAGCCAGGCCGCGCCCAGGTTCTTGTGGAAGACGGCGTCCTGCGGGTTCATCTGGATCGCCTTGCTGTAGGCGGCGATCGCCTGCTTGTACTTCCCCCGGGTGTGGTCGAGCGTCCCGAGGTTGTTCCAGGCCTCCGCGTAGTCCTTCCGGAGGTCGAGGGCCTTCTTGTAGGCCGCGCGGGCCGCCTTGCCGTTGCCCTTCCTCTGAAGGCAGATGCCCAGGCGGTTGCGCAGCGCCGGGTCGTTGGGGCTCGCCGCGATCGCCTCGCGGTAGGCGGCGATCGCGCCGTCCCAGGACTGCCGGGCGGCGAAGAGATCGGCCTTCTTCAGGGTGTCCTGCAGCGTCGCGCCCTGGGCCTGCGCGGGCAGGTCGGCAGCGGCGGCGGCGGCGGACGAGGCGGCCAGGGCCGCCATCGCGAACAGCGCCAGGGTTCTCATTCTCATCGCTCCCTCCTCGTGTGCTCTCACGACCGTTGTTGCCCGGGGAGGGGCGAGGGATACGGGCTACGGCGCGAGCTCCTTGTAGCGGGGATCGGCGACGACGGCGCGGAAGTCCGGGTCGGACCCGACGCGCGCGAAGTCGCGGAAGCCCGCCTCCTTCGCGCGGCGCAGGAACTCGATCGCCGCGTCCTTCTGGCCATTCGCGGCGAGGAGCTTGGCGAGGTAGAAGCTCTGCGTGGCCGCGTCGATGCCCGCGGCCGGGATGCCGGGGCCCTGGCTCTCGAGGAGGATCGTCGGGTCGAGGCGGAACGCCTCCTGGTAGGCCTCGAAGGCCTCCTGCACCTTCCCCAGGGCCAGGTAGGCGTTGCCCAGGTTCTTCCAGGGCGTCGCGAGGCCGGGCTTCGTCTCGATCGCCTTTTTGTAGGCACGCACCGCCGGCTTGAAGCGCTTCCGGGCCTGCTCGAGGGTGCCGACGTTGTTCCAGACCTCGGCGTAGGCGGGGTCGAGCTCGAGCGCGCGGTCGTACTCGCGCCGCGCCATGGAGTCGTTCTTGAGCTGCTGGTAGCAGATCCCCAGCTTGTTGTGGACGGTCGGGTCGTTCGGCTGCACCGTGAGCGCTTTCCGGTACTCCTCCGCCGCGGCGGCGTAGCGGCGGCGCGCGACATGAACCGCGGCGCGGCGCACTGCCTGCTGCCCCTCGAGCGCCCTCGCCGCCGCCGCGCGCATGGCCTCGGGGGTGACCGGCCGCGCCGAGAGACGAACGACGTCCAGGATCCGCTCGCCGGTCGCCGGGTTCGCGAGGAGCTCGAGGGTGAGGGCCTCGCCCTCGGCGAGGAGCTGCGGGGCCGGGAAGCGGGGGCCCGCCCCGAGGGGCGTGGGCGGGGGACAGCCGGGGCAGTCCCCGCGCTGCTTCAGCTCGCGCTCGACCGCCGGGCGATCCAGCGGCTTGAACGACACGCGGAAGGGCCGGGGACCGTCTTTCCTCTCCACCTCCAGGCGGTATCCGAAGTAGGCGCCGCTCTCGCGGTCCCACAGCACGCGGCTCACCGAGTTCGAGCGCGGCAGCGCCGCCTCGCCCATCGCCGCC
>JBGPQQ010000476.1:0-3096 GCA_041489115.1 Vicinamibacteria bacterium
GGCGATTCCGTCACCACGGACCACATCTCGCCGGCCGGAGACATCGCCGAGGCGAGCCCCGCCGGTCGCTACCTGAAGTCCAAGGGCGTCCAGAAGAAGGACTTCAACTCCTACGGCTCGCGGCGCGGGAACGACCGCGTCATGGTCCGCGGGACGTTCGCGAACATCCGGCTCAAGAACCTCATGCTGCCCGGCGTCGAAGGCGGCGTGACGATCCACGTCCCTTCCAGCGAGCGGATGGACATCTACGACGCCGCCGAGCGGTACAAGGCCGAGAAGACGCCGCTCGTGGTGATCGCGGGCAAGGAGTACGGCAGCGGCTCCTCGCGCGACTGGGCGGCCAAGGGGACGCTCCTCCTCGGGGTACGCGCCGTGATCGCGGAGAGCTACGAGCGCATCCACCGCTCGAACCTCGTCGGCATGGGTGTCCTTCCACTGCAGTTCAAGCCCGGCGAGAGCGCCGAGTCGCTGGGGCTCAGCGGCCGGGAGAAGCTGACGATCCGCGGCCTCGCCGGCGCGATCCGCCCCCGCCAGGACGTGACGGTCGAGGTGGGGCGGAAGGACGGCTCGAAGTCGTCCTTCACCGTGACTGCCCGGCTCGACACGCCGGTGGACGTCAACTACTACCGGAACGGCGGCATCCTGCAGACGGTGCTCAGGAAGATGGTGGGCTGAGCGCGTGGCACGACTGACCTTCCTCGGGGCCGCGCAGACGGTGACCGGGTCGCAGTACCTCCTCGAGGGAGGCGGGCGGCGGCTCCTCCTGGACTCCGGCATGTTCCAGGGCGAGAAGGCGCTGCGCCTCCGCAACTGGGCGGAGCCGGAGTTCGACCCGGCGAAGGTCGATGCGATGGTCCTCACCCACACCCACCTCGACCACATCGGCCGCGTGCCCCGCCTCGTCAAGCAGGGCTTCCGGGGCCCCATCTACTGCACGCCGCCCACGCGGGAGCTGGCCGAGATCCTGCTGCTCGACGCCGCCCACCTGCAGCAGGAAGACGCCGGGTACCTGAACCGCAAGGGCCTGACCAAGCACACGCCGGCGCTGCCGCTCTTCGACGAGACGGACGTGAACGAGGCGATGGAGCTCTTCCGCCCCGTGCCCCTCGGCCGGCCGCAGGAGGTGAACCACGCGTTCTCGTTCACCTACCGCGACGCCGGCCACCTCCTGGGCGCGGCGTCCGCCGACGTGCAGGTGCGGGAGGACGGGCGCGAGACCCGCGTCTTCTTCAGCGGCGACGTGGGCCGCTTCGACGCCGTCCTGACGAAGGATCCCGAGCTCGCCCCCGACGCCGACTACCTCGTCGTCGAGAGCACCTACGGGAACCGCACGCACCCGGATCTGCCGGTCCTGGACCAGCTGGAGGGGGTGCTGAAGAAGACCTTCGCGCGGGGCGGCGTGCTCCTGATCCCGGCCTTCGCGGTGGGCCGGGCGCAGCAGATGGTCTACCTCATGGACCAGCTGGTGACCGAGGGCCGGGTGCGCGCCTTCCCGATCCACGTGGACAGCCCGATGGCGATCGACGCGACGCGCATCTACGCGGCCCACCCCGAGGGCTCGAAGGTGAGCCTCAACAACATCGGCGGGCGCAGCCTCCTCCTGGGCAAGTGGATCCACCTGCACCGCACGCGCGCCGAGTCCGAGGCCCTCAACACGATGAAGGGGCCGGCGGTCATCATCTCCTCGAGCGGGATGCTCGCTGGCGGCCGCATCCTCCACCACTCCCGGGTGCGCCTCCCCCACCCCGAGAACACGCTCCTCATCACCGGCTACCAGGCGGCGGGGACGCTGGGGCGCGCCCTTCTCGACGGCGCCCACGTGGTGCGCATCCACAAGGGCGACGTGCCGGTGCTGGCCGAGGTCCGCGACCTCAAGGGCCTCTCCGGGCACGCCGACGCGGGCGAGATGATGCGCTGGCTCTCCGGCGGGCGCACGGCCCCGAAGGCGGTGTTCGTCACCCACGGCGAGGCGGAGGCGGCCGCCGCCCTCGCGTCCCGCATCGGGCGCGAGCGCGGCTTCGAGGCACGGGTGCCCGAGCACGGCGACCGGTTCGACCTCGCGCCGGGGGAGGCGGGGGGAGCCGGCCCGGAGGTCCCGTGAGCGAGACCCCGGCCAGCGCCTTCCTGATCGACATCGACGGGGTCGTCCTGAAGGACGACGAGCCGCTGCCGGGGGCGTCGGAGCTCGTGGCGTGGCTCCTGGACTCCGGGCGGCGCTTCCTCTTCCTGACCAACTACCCCTCGCAGACCCCCGGCGACCTCGCGAGCCGGATGGCGGGCTCGGGGATCGAGGTGCCGACGAAGCACTTCTTCACCTCGGCCATGGCCACCGCGGAGTTCCTCGACAAGCAGGCGGGGACGCGCCGGCGGGCCTTCGTGGTGGGCGAGGGGGCGCTCGTGCACGAGCTCTACAAGATCGGCTTCACGATCTCGGAGACGGACGCCGACTTCGTGGTGCTCGGGGAGACGCGGCACTACAACTTCGAGATGATCCAGCGCGCGGCGGCGCTCATCCAGAAGGGGGCGCGCTTCGTCGCCACCAACCCCGACGTGGCGGGTCCCTTCGGGCGGCCGAGCTGCGGGGCCTTCGCCGCCCCCATCGAGCGCATCACCGGCAAGTCGCCGTTCTACGTGGGAAAGCCCTCGGCCTTCATGATGCGGGCGGGGCTGCGGCACATGGGCGCCCACTCCGCCGAGGCGTGCATGGTCGGGGACAACATGGAGACCGACATCATCGCCGGCGTCCAGTCGGGGATGACGACGGTGCTCGTCCTCACCGGCGTCTCGCGCGAGGCCGACCTGGAGCGCTTCGCCCACCGGCCCGACCACGTCGTGAAGGACGCCTTCGCGCTCCGGGAGCTGATCGAGCGCGGCGTTTGAGCTGGGGGGTGCTGGGCCGCACCCCCCAGACCCCCCGCTCGCTCCGGTGGAGTGAATCCACCTTCGCTCGCAGCCTGTTGCCTCTTGCTCAGGCGGGAAGGAAGACGCGGGTCTCGAGCGCGCCCCCGGGGAGCGGCGCGAAACGCGCGAACCCGCCCATCTCGCGCACGAGGCGGTGCGCCTCCCCGAGCGGCCCGGGATACGCGCCCTTGAGGA
>JBGPQQ010000477.1:0-3087 GCA_041489115.1 Vicinamibacteria bacterium
CGGAGATGCGCAGGGCGCTGCGGGCCTGCCGGAGGTCGGCCCGCGTCTCCCCGGCCTGCTGCAGGAGCAGCGCTTCGTCGGGCCGGGCCGGCAGCGAGAGGCTCGGCTCGCTGACCTCGAAGTCGCCGTCCGCGTTGAGGTCGATGCGGAGCTGGCCCAGCGCCGCCTCCCGGTCGCGGTGAGCGATGGCGAGACGGCGCTCGGCCGCCTTCACCGCCGACTCGGCGCGCAGCACGTCGACCCGGGTCGTCTCGCCGGCCTCGAAGAAGTCGCGCGCCTCCCGGAGCCGGTCCTGCGCGAGGGCCAGCGTCTGCTCCTCGACCTTCACGAGCGCGTCGCCTCCCAAGACCTGGATGTAGTCCGAGGCCGTGCGCAGCAGGATGCGGTCCTCGGTCGCGCGGACTCCCTGTTCTGCCGCGCGCACGCCTTCCTTCGCCTGCTGGTAGGCGCGCTGCTCGCGCAGCCCGGCGAACACGGGCTGCTGCAGGGTGAGGCGCAGGTTCCAGTCGTTGAGGGGCAGGATCACCCGCTGGAAGTCGGCGCCCCCGAAGGAGACCTCTTCGGTGTTCCGGATGAGGCCGGCCGTCGCCCCGAGGCGGGGGAGGATGAACGAGAGCGACGTGCGCCTCTGCGCGTCGGCGACGCCGACCTCGGCCCGCGCGCGGCCGACGCTCGCGTTGGCGTCGAGGGCACGGCGCAGGGCCGCCTCGAAGCCGAGGGGCGTTCGCGTCGGGGCGACAGCCTCGGCACCCGCGCCTTCCGCCCGGGCGAACGGAGCGGCGGGCGCCAGCGTGGCGACGACGAGGGCGGCGGCGAGCACGCGGCGTCTCACGCCCGACTCCGGGACGAGAGCCCGTTCAGAAGCAGGTCCACGATCCACTCCACGTCCTCCTCCGGGGGCCGCCCGGTCTCCTCGAGGCGGCGCTGCAGGATGGCGCTCGTCCCCTCGGCGGAACTCCTGGTTCAGGTCGGAGAAGACGAGCTTCGTCCGGACCAGCTCCCGCAGGCTCTCCCGCAGCGGGCGCCCTGCGCCGCGCACTGGATCGTGTCGCGGCCATACTGCTCGACGAGCGCGTCCTTCGACTCGGCCATGGCGAATGGGGGAACCGGTCAGTCAGCCGACTGACTGGCGGGTCAGTATACGACAGGAGCGGTCGATTCGGTCCGTCCGGCGGTTTCGATCCTGGCGAACCCCTCCAGCCCACCCCGTCCGGAACGACCCACCCTCGATCGCGTAGGTCGCGATCTCCGCCACGCGCAGCTACCCGGCCGGTGTGAAGTTTCCCGTTTACTCCCTTGCGGGGACGCCACTACAATCCGGGGAGGAGTCCCGTAGACAAGGAGGAGTCAAATGAGACGCAGTATCGCCAGCATCCTCGCGGTGGCGTTGATTTCGTCGCTGGGGCTGGCCGCCGGGCTGCACGCTCAGGCCACAAAGGACGCAAAGACCAAGCTCGACCGCCTCGAAGGGACCGTGCTGACCATCGACAAGCAGAAGTCGGAGATCAAGATCCGGCAGAGAAAGACCACCAGCACGGAGTGGACGATCGTCTACACCCCCAACACCAAGTTCACCTACCGCAACGCCGCGGCCACGCTCGACAAGGTCAAGGAAGGCCTTCGCGTCATCTGTCTCGGGTCATTCGGAACGGAGAAGACCAAGCTGACGGCGGCCCGGATCGACGTCCGCACGGACAAGTAGTCAGCGTCCCGCCGCAACCGCCGGCCGCCCGGCGGCTCGACCACCCGAGGGGGAGGCGTGCCTCTCGGCGCGCTCCCCCTCGGCGCCGCCGACCGACTACATCACCGAAGCCAGATGGAGGGACCTCGGGCAGCGAGGAGCTTGTCGATGTCCTTCTTCATCCGGTCCCGGCGCTGCAGCACGGCATAGAGCATGCCCTTGCTCACCCACTTGCCGAGCGTGGGCTCGATCGTCTCCATGGTCAGGGTCTGCATTCGCTCCCAGAGCTCCGCGTCCACGAAGAGGTACTTCTGGTACTGGCTCAGGTCGACGACGTCCCGGAAGGCCCGGGAGTGGTCGATGAGGATGACGTGGTACTCCGAGTCGTAGAGCAGGTTGCCCTGGTTGCGGTCGATGTTGCCGCTGAGCTGGTCGAACATCTTGAGCCGTACCCACTGGCGGGCCCAGGCCCTCTCGTCGGGTCCGCGTATGGGGTGCTTGACGTCCCAGCTCTTCACGTCCTCGACCCAGAGGATCGCCGCGCCGACCTCGGCCTTGATGTGTCGCTCCACGCTGGGCGGGATCATGCCGAGGCCGATGAGCTTGTCCAGCTCGTAGGCCGCGATCTCCGACCGGTAGCTCTCGTAGAAACCCCTGTACGTCCCCGGCTTGAGCGTCTTCCAGGCCATCCGTGAGAAGGGCAGGCCCGGCTCGACGAAAGCGCAGCGCGGACGGGTCACGCCGATCTTGAGCTCCTCGACCCTGGTGACCTTGGCGCTGCGCATGAGTTCCTCGTACTCCGCCTCGTGCCCGAGCCAGATCTTGGCGCACGCGGTCGCCGGTGTGGCCGTCACGGCGGGCGGGGCCTGAGCGGACGGGAGCGGGGCGGTTTCCGGGGCCTGGGCCCGGACCGCGTGGGCCGGCGCCAGGAGAAGGACGGCCCCCACTACGAGCGAAGGCCACTGGAGCTGCCCGCCGGCTGATCTCGACGGAGCCGACCGATCGCACATGAGACACCCCCAAACCCTGCGGTAGCCGCGGCGCGCGCCACCGCACTGCAGATCCTGACGCGCGTTACTCGCGTGCTGATTCTAGTCCCGGGCGCAAGACCCCCAGGACGACCTCGTGCCCTCGACGCACGAGACTCGCTCAGCAGCCTTCGCGCTTCTTCTTCGGGGCAACGCCGCCGGCGCCGGCCGGCAGCGTCGGCGGGGCGACGGCCGGGGCCGCGGCTTGCGTCGGCAGTGCCATGGGCTCGGAGACGGGCGAGGCGGCGGCCCTTGGCTGGCCGCCGAAGAACTTCGCCACCTGCACGGCCCGCTCGAAGCGGGCCTGCTCTTCGGGCGAGGCGTTCTGGGGCATCACCGGGAAGAGCACCTCGTCCTTCCAGGCGTCGAGGCCCTCGA
>JBGPQQ010000478.1:0-3085 GCA_041489115.1 Vicinamibacteria bacterium
CGCGGCGGCCAGGGCCTCGCGGTCGCGGCCGAGGTCGGCCTCGAGCCGTGCGCGGAAGAGGCGCGCGCCCACCCGCTCTTCCGGGTCGCGACCGTTCTTCGCCCCTTCCTCGGCCAGGCGGCGCGCCGCCCCGAGGTCGCCGCGGTACAAGCTCGCCATCGCGAGCGACGCTCCGCCCTCCCAGCTCTCCCGCGGGTCCTCGGATTTCATGAGCCGTTTCGCCGCCGCCTCGGCTTCCATCCACTGGTCCCGCATGGCGTGGGCGACGAAGCGGCCGATCTCGACCTTCATCAGGCTGTCCGGGTGAAGCGCCGCCGCCTTGTCGAGGGCCGCGAGGGCGTCCTCGACGTGGCCCTGCGACAGCTCGAAGAAGGCGATGTTCTCGTAGCCGGCGGACCGGTCCGAGTGCTCGGCCGCGTAGCCGGAGAGCGCCTCGCGGGCCCGGTCCGCCTGCCCGGTGGCCACATACGCCTCGGCCAGGCTCATGTAGGTGCCCGGGAACGTCATGCCGCGCCGGCGCAGCTCCTCGAGGTGCACGAGCGCCTCGGGGTAGCGCCGCAGGTCGAGGAGGAGCTGGGCCAGGTTGTTCCGCGCCGCGGTGTGGTCAGGGGCGTCCTCCACCGCCTTCTGGTACGCCGCGATCGCCTTCTCGATCGACGACGGGTCGAGCGAGTAGTGGCGCCCCTCGATGTAGAAACGCTCGCCGGGCGGGAGGTTCCCGGCCTTCGCCACCGCCTTCGCGGAGTAGGCGCGCGCCTTGTCGAGGTTGCCCTGGTTGAAGTGGACGACCGAGAGCTTGGCGAGGGCCATCGCGAAGTTCGGGTCGGCCTTCACCGCCTTCTCGAAGTAGGCCTGCGCGTCCCTCTCCTGCAGGCGGTCGTGCAGGCGGCTGCCCTCGGCGTAGGCCTTGAACGCTTCCACCGAGGCGGTCGTCACCTCCTCGAGCTTCTTCTCCTTCCGGTAGGGGTGCCTGCGGTCGGCCAGCCTCGTCATCTCCGGCGTCTCCAGCCGCTTCTTGAGCCGGCCGGTCAGCTCGTCCACGAGCGCGAAGAGGCCGCTCTCGGCGTCGCCCTCGACCCGCTCGGAAGCGAGCACCTCGCCGTTCTTCGGGTCCTGGACACTCGCCGAGATGCGGATCTGCGACCCGACGCGCACGAAGCTGCCCACGAGGGCGGTGGCGGCCTGCGCCTTCCGCGAGACCGACGCCACCACGGGGGCCGACACCGTGCGGTCGTCGCGGTGGCCGGTCTCCTCGAGGAGCTGGTAGAGCCGCGTAGTACCGAGGACGCGCAGGCCGGGCGACTGCGACAGGTTCGTGACCAGCATGTCGGTGAGGCCGGTGCGCAGCCAGTCGAGCTGCGGGTCGCCGGAGAGGTTGTCGAAGTAGAAGACGGCCACCGAGCGCCGGCCGTCCTCGGCGGTCGCGGGCGGCTGGCCGCGGAAGAAGAGGGCGGCCATCGCCGCCACGACCACGAGCGCGGTGCCGATCGCGACGGGCAGCGCCCAGCGGCGCCGGCCCGCGGCCGGCACGACGAGCCGCTGGCGGCCGGCCGTGCTGGCGAGGAGCAGCTCGCCGCTGTCGACGTCGCGCTTCAGGTCTTCGAGGTCGCGCCGCAGGTCGGTGGTGGACTGGTAGCGGTCCTCGGGCCGCTTCTCGAGCGCGCGCTGGATCATCCGCGCGAGCGGCTTCGGGATGTCGTCCCGCAGCTCGCTCGCCGGCCGCGGCGTGTCCTTGAGGATCGAGGAGAGGACGGAGAGGTTCGTGTTGCCGCGGAAGGGCCGCTCCCCCGTGGCCATCTCGTAGAGCAGGATGCCGAGGGTGAAGATGTCGGAGCGGTGGTCCACGGGCAGGCCCTGCGCCTGCTCCGGCGACATGTAGGCCACCGTCCCCACGATGCGCCCGTCCTGGGTGACCGACTGCGTCTCGCGGGTCGTCCTGTCGCCCTCGTCCGGGGCGTCGAAGCGCAGCTTGGCGAGGCCGAAGTCGAGCACCTTGAGCCGCCCGTCCGGGGTGAGCATCACGTTCTCGGGCTTCAGGTCCCGGTGCAGGATGCCCTGCCGGTGGGCCGCGCTCACCGCGTCGGCGAGGGCAATGGCGAGCGAGAGCAGCCGCTCCGTCGCAAAGCCGCGGGAGGGGATCGACTTGCTGAGGGTCTCGCCTTCGACGAGCTCCATGGTCAGGAAGCGGAGCCCCTCCGCCTCCTCGATCGAGTGGAGCATCACGATCCCGGGGTGGCTGAGGGAGGCCACCGCCCGTGCCTCGCGCTCGAACCGCGCGATCTTCTCGGGGTGGGACGCCATCTCGGGGGGCAGCACCTTGAGCGCCACCCGGCGGTCCAGCCGCGTGTCCTCGGCCAGGTACACCTGGCCCATGCCCCCCGAGCCGAGGGACTCGAGGATGCGGTAGGGGCCCAGCGTCCGGCCGACGAGGCCGCTGTCGGGCTGCGGCTCTCCCATGACGAAGATTATGACGCTCCACCTGCAGGAATGGATCCTCCCGTGACATCTGTTCACATGGATACCGCCGACGGATCCATCGGGTTGAACGCGGGGCTGCCGAAGGGACCCGCGCACGTGAGGCTTGACGTGCGTGGGCCGCGCGAACCACAATCCCGATCACACTCGTCGATCCGCCGGAGGCCCTTGCCATCCGGCCTGCCCTATCCCCGAGGTGGAGCCATGGCCAGCAAACCCACTCCTCCCGACGACGAGAGCGCGCAGCCCGCGTTCTCGCGTCGCAGCTTCCTGAAGACGGCCGGCGTGGGCGCCGCCGCCACCACCATGGTGGGGGTCGGCGCCAAAGGCGAGGCCGCCCAGGTCCTCGGGCCGGACGCCGTCACCCTCAGCCTGAAGGTGAACGGCGCGGTCCGCCAGGTGACCGTCGAGCCGCGGGTGACGCTGCTCGACGCCCTCCGCAACCACCTCGACCTGACCGGCGCCAAGCCCGTCTGCGACCGGGGCGCCTGCGGGGCCTGCACGGTGCTCCTCGACGGCGAGCCGGTGAACTCGTGCCAGATCCTCGCCGCCGACGCCGAGGGCCACGCGATCACGACGGTCGAGGGCCTCGGCACCCCGGAGAAGATGA
>JBGPQQ010000479.1:0-3080 GCA_041489115.1 Vicinamibacteria bacterium
CAGACGTACCAGCTGTTCCAGCCCATGTGGGGCGTCAGCGCGAGGGTGTCGCCCACCACGACCCGGAGCGGGCGTCTCGCGGTGCCGTGGCGGTTCGTCGCGTGGAGCGTCACGGCGTGCGTGCCGCGGGCGGAAACGGAGCCGGTGATCCGGCCCGTCGCCGGGTCGAGGCGGAGCCCTGGCGGCAGGCCCTCGGCCTCGAAGCGGATCGGCCGCTCGCCGGTCGCGGCGACCGTGAAGAGGAAGGGCGACCCCGGGCGCACGCCGAAGACGCGGGCTCCGTTGATCCGCGGCGCCGGGCCCGGCAGCGGCGTGAGGATGACGGCCTCCTCGGCCGCGAGGGCCGACGACGAGGCCACGAGAAGGGCGGCGAGCACCAGGCGGTGGAAGCTCATCGGTCGATCCTCACTTCAGCCCGCGCCTCTCGAGCAGCGGCTCGACCGACGGCTCCTTGCCGCGGAAGCGCACATAGAGCGTCATCGCGTCCTCGCTGCCGCCCCGCTCGAGGACGTTCGTACGGAACGAGCGCGCGGTGGCGGGGTCGAAGAGCCCCTTCTCCTTGAAGACCTGGAAGGCGTCGGCGTCGAGGACCTCGGCCCAGATGTAGCCGTAGTAGCCCGACGAGTAGCCGCCGGAGAAGATGTGCTGGAAGTAGGGGCTGCGGTAGCGCGGCACTATCTGGGCCGGCATCCCGATCCGTTCCATCGCCGCCTTCTCGAACGCGGTCGCGTCCTTCTCCTTCGGCTCGGAGAGGGTGTGCCAGCCCATGTCGAGGAGCGACGCCGCCAGGTACTCGACGGTGAGGAAGCCCTGGTTGAACTGGCGGCTCTTCTTGATCTTCTCCACGAGCGCGGCCGGGATCACCTCGCCCGTCTTCCAGTGCCGGGCGTAGTGCTGGAGCACCTCGGGCTCGGTGGCCCAGTTCTCCATGATCTGCGAGGGCAGCTCGACGAAGTCCCGCGGCGGCGAGGCGAGGCCGCGATAGCGCACCCTCGACAGGATCGAGTTGAGGCCGTGCCCGAACTCGTGGAAGAGCGTCTCGACCTCCTCGATCGAGAGGAGGGCCGGGGCGTCGCCGGCGGGGCGGGAGAAGTTGCAGACGTTGACGACGACGGGACGCATCGAGACGCCCTTCTCGACCCACGTGCCCCGGTAGCGGCTCGACCAGGCTCCCCCACGCTTGCCCGGGCGCGGGTGGTAGTCCACGTAGAAGACGGCCAGGTGCGAGCCGTCCGCGTCCTTCACCTCGAAGGCCCTCACCTCGGGGTTGTAGACGGGCAGGCCCGGAAGCTCCGTGAAGGTGATCCCGTACAGGCGGTTGGACACCCAGAACGCGCCCTCGCGGACGCGGTCGAGCGGGAAGTAGGGCCGCAGGGCCTGCTCGTCGAGGTCGTATTTCGCCTTGCGCACCTTCTCCGCGTAGTAGGACCAGTCCCAGGGCTCGAGGGCGAAGTCCTTGCCATCGGCCTTGATCGCCGCCTGCAGGTCCACGGCTTCGAGAGCGGCCTTCGCCTTCGCCGGTGCCCACAGCCGGTCCAGGAACTCGTAGACCCGGGCCGGCGTCTTCGCCATGTTCTCGTCGAGCACGAAGTCGGCGTGGGTCTTGTACCCGAGGAGCTGCGCGCGCTCCGCCCGCAGCGCGGCGATGCGCGCGAGTGTCGCCTTGTTGTCGCTCTCGTTGCCGTGGTCGCCGCGGGTGACGTAAGCCGTGAAGATCTGCCGCCGCCGGTCACGATTGTCGGCGCCCTGGAGGAACGGCCACAGGCTGGGGGCCTGCAGGGTGAAGACCCACTTCCCGTCGAGCCCCGCCTTCTTCGCCGCCTCGGCGCCGCCCGCCACCACGCGGTCGGGGAGGCCGGCGAGGTCTTCCTTCTTCTCGACCACCAGCTTGTACGCGTTCGTCTCCTTGAGGAGATTGTCGCCGAACTTCACGGAGAGGCCGGCCAGCTCGGCGTTGATCGCCCTCAGCCGTTCCTGGCCCTCCTTCGGCAGGAGCGCGCCGCCGCGCACGAAGTCCTTCCACGTGTCCTCGAGCAGCTTCTTCTGGTCGGGGTCGAGGCTCAGGGCGGCCCGTCCGTCCCAGACGGCCTTGACCCGCTGGAAGAGGGCGGGGTCGAGGCGGACGTCGTCGCGGTGGGCGGCCATCATCGGCGCCACCTGCTTCTGGATCGCCTGCAGGGCGTCGCTCGTCTCGGCGGAGGTGAGGTTGGAGAAGACGCTGGTCACCTTCTCCAGGAGGCGGCCCGAGTCGTCGAGCGCCTCGACGGTGTTCGCAAGGGATGGTGGCGCTGCGTTCTTCGCGATGGCTTGCACCTCCCGGTTGTGCTCCCCGATGGCCGCCTGGATCGCGGGCAGGAAGTGCTCCGTCCGGATCTCGTCGAAGGGCGGGACGCCGAAGGGCGTCCTCCAATCCGAGAAGAAGGGGTTGGGCGTCGGGGCGGTCGGCGGCTGGGCGGAGACCACGGGGGCGGCCAGGAGAAAGAGGGCGGCGGGCAGGGTGCGCATGGAAAGCCTCCTCGGTGAGCGGCGGCGGGGCCACCGCGCGCCGCCATTCTATGGCCGTCACGGGCTCGCGCGATCGAAGTCGGCCTATAATGGAATGTCCTGCCTGGCTACGTGGCGGTTGCCTCCTGTTCGAAGGAGGCGGGTGAGGGCGAGACGTTGCCGCCGGCCCTGAGCCCGCCAGCCCAGAGCCTCTAGAAAGGAGTGCCATGGGCACGAAGGTCTTCGTCGGGAACATGAGCTTCGACACGACGCGCGAGGAGCTCCAGGAGCTGTTCGCCCAGGCGGGCGAGATTACCGAGGTGGTCGTCCCCACCGACCGCATGAGCGGGCGACCGCGGGGGTTCGCGTTCGTCTCGTTCGCCACGGACGAGGCGGCCGCGGCCGCGATCCAGAAGCTCGACGGCCAGGAGCTCGGCGGCCGCAACCTCCGCGTCAACGAGGCCTCCGCCGAGCGCCCCATGCGGCCGGGCGGCGGTGGCGGCGGCTTCAGCCGGCCGTTCGGCGGCGGTGGTGGCGGGCGGCCCGGCGGCCCGGGCGGCGGCGCGCGGCCGAAGGGCAGCCGCCGCAACGTCCGC
>JBGPQQ010000480.1:0-3070 GCA_041489115.1 Vicinamibacteria bacterium
AAGGGCGAGATCGACGTGCTCGTCGGAACCCAGATGATCGCGAAGGGGCACGACTTTCCGCGGGTGACGCTCGTCGGCGTGGTGGACGCCGACGTGGGCCTGGGGATGCCGGACTTCCGGTCGGCGGAGCGGACCTTCCAGCTGCTGACGCAGGTGGCCGGCCGCGCCGGCCGCGGCGAGGCGGCGGGCGAGGTCGTCCTCCAGACCCACATGCCCGACCACTACGCCCTCGGCCATGCCTGCGAGCAGGACTACGACTCGTTCTTCGCGCGGGAGATGGAGTTCCGTCGCACGATGGGCTACCCGCCGGTGGCCGCGCTCGTGAACGTCATCGTGCGGGCCGAGGACGCGGCGAAGGGAGCGGCGGAGGCGGACGCGCTCGCGCGGGCGCTGCGCGCGTCCGCCGGGGGGCGGTACCGCGTGCTCGGGCCCGCCCACGCCCCGCTCGCGCGCCTGCGGAACGAGCACCGGTTCCAGGTCCTCCTGAAGGGCCACCGGCCCGCGATGCGAGACGCGGTGAAGAGCGCCCTCGTCGCGCGCTACGGGCCCCAGCGCTGGCCGGGAGTGGCGGTGGACGTCGACCCCCTGACCGTGATGTAGCCCGCTACCGCAGCAACCAGTCGAGGCCCACGGCTTCGAAGAAATCCCGCCACGAGAAGACGACCGGGTTCGGGACGAAGCAGACGACGAGGACGGCGAGGCTCAAGAGCCCGACGAGGACGCGGCCGTGGCCGACCGGCACCTCGTCGTCGAGCGTCGTGGGGTGACGCCGGCCGAGGACGCGGACGAGGACGGACCAGAGTATCCAGCTGGGGCCGAAGTAGACGAGGGCCACGCAGACCCACGAGCCGAAGCGCGAGACGAGGCGTGCCCGGTCGCGGAGGAGCGCGTAGGTCACGTGCCCGCCGTCGAGCTGGCCGATCGGCATCAGGTTGAGGGCGGTGACGAACAGGCCGAACCAGGCGGCGAGGCCGAGCTGCCCGATGACGAGGGTCTTGTCGTCGGGGATCGGCCCGTGTAGCAGGCGCGAGACCCACTGGAAGGCGAGCGGCTCGCCGAAGAAGAGGCCGCCCGCGTCGGGGGCCAGGGGCCGGACCGCGGCCTCGCGGATGCCGAGCCAGAGCACGGGCAGGCACACGAGGAAACCGGCGAGCGGTCCCGCCACACCGATGTCGAAGAGCGCCCGCCGGTGAGGGATGGGTCCGCGGATCCGGATGAAGGCCCCGAAGGTGCCGACCATGCTGAGCGGCTGCCACACGGCCAGGCCCGCGGCCGGGAACCACGGGGACGGGATGAAGTGGGGCAAGGTGGCGTCCACCCCGTAGTACCGGCAGGCGAGGTAGTGGCCCATCTCGTGCGCGAGCAGGACGGACAGAAGCCCCGCGACGAGGGCGATGCCCTCGTCGACGTTCAACAGGAGGAGGGCGCCGTGGCCGGGGAGGAACACGGGGTGCAGGGCGCCGGTGAGGAAGACGGAAAACGCGGTGACGGCGAAGAGCACGGCGCTCCGTCCCCACCGATGCCACCCCGAACGGGGCGGGCTGGGGATCACCCAGGCCTGCGTCCAGCGGGCAGGGTCCCACTGGTCCGGCGGCGGCCCCGACGAGCCGGCGGAGGGCCCGCCGGGTGAGGAAGGGAATCCCAAGCGGGCGGGGGAGTCTAGAGCGCCAGGCTCTGGAGGTCCTTGCCGGGCTTGAACCGGATTGTGCGGCCCGGCGGGATCCGTACCTCCCTGCCGGTGCGAGGGTTGCGGCCGATGCCGCGCTTGCGCGGCTTCACCTGGAAAACGCCGAAGCCCCGCAGCTCGATCCGCTCGCCCTTCATCAAGGAGTCCTTCATCGCCTCGAGGACGGCCTCCACCGCCACCTCGGCCCGGACCTTCGTGATGTCGGCGGCCTTCGCGACCTCGTTGATGATGTCCACCTTGATCATGGGGATGGACCTCCTCCTAAGTAACGGTTAGTATGCGCTTTGCCCGTTTCCGGTGTCAAACCGCCCGGCGGCCTCCCCGAACCATGATCCCCCTTCCCCGAATCGCCCTCGTCGGCCGGCCGAACGTCGGCAAGTCCACGCTCTTCAACCGGATCTGCGGGCGCCGCAAAGCAATCACCGACGGGCGCCCGGGCTCCACCCGGGACCGCAACTACGCGCAGGCGAGCTGGCAGGGCCGCGCCTTCGAGCTCGTCGACACCGGGGGCCTCCTCCTCGGCTCGGACGACCCGCTGCTCGGACCGGCAACCGAGCAGGCCGAGCGGGCGATCGACGAGGCCGAGGTCGTGCTCTTCCTCGTGGACGGCCGCTCGGGGCTGCTGCCGGACGACGAGGCGATCGCCCGACGGCTGCGGCGCGGGGGCAAACGGGTCCTCGTGGTGGTGAACAAGACCGAGGGCCGCGAGGAGAATCTCTCGGAGTTCGCGCGCCTCGGGTTCGACGAGGCCCACTTCGTCTCCGCCGAGCACGGGCAGGGGATCGGCGACCTGCTCGACGCCGCGCTCGAGGGGCTTCCCGCGGTGCCGCTCGACGAGGGCGAGACGGCGCTCCTCTCCCTCGCGCTCGTCGGCCGGCCGAACGTGGGCAAGTCGTCGATCCTCAACCGCCTGCTCGGACACGAGCGCGCGGTCGTCTCCTCTATTCCGGGGACGACGCGCGACTCGGTGGACGAGGTCTTCGAGCGCCGGGGCCGCCGCTACCGTCTCGTGGACACCGCGGGCATCCGCAAGGTGCGCCTCCTCAAGGAGAACGTCGATCACGTGAGCGTCGTGCAGGCGCGGCGTGCGATCGCGCGCGCATTCTCCAAGGTCTCGATCAGGCGAGCGTGCTGCGTGCGGATGCGGCGGATGTCGCTTTCGGTCTGAGGCAGGGCGTCGAGAATCCCTTGTAGGAGCCCCGCGTCCTCTTCGGTCCCGAAATGCTCGCGGACCCGTATCCGATCTACCATCGGCTTCGCGCCACCAGACCCGTCGCTTGGATTCCGCAGCTCGATGCCTGGATCGCGACCAGCTACGAGGCCGTGTCCGGGGCGTTGCGCAATCCGAATCTCTCGTCCGAGCGGCTCCGCCGCGTGCGCCAG
>JBGPQQ010000481.1:0-3070 GCA_041489115.1 Vicinamibacteria bacterium
ATCGCCCAGCCCCTCCAGGCGGCGCCGCCCCGCGGCTCGAGCGGCCGCACGTCCGGCGCCGCCGTCGGGGCCGCCGCCGTCCCGCCCTTCGCCCGCGCGATCGCGGCCGCGAGGGCGGCCGGCTCGTCCGTCCCGACGCGGAAGCGCTTTCCGTCCCCGAGGGCGAGCTCGACGGCATCGAGCCCGGACACGTTCCACAGGACGCCTCCCGGGATCAGGCGGATCCCCCAGCCCGAGTACCAGGGGTTGCGGACCTCCTGCCAGCTCTTCACGTCCCGGAGCGGGATGCGCTTGCGCACGAGACCGATCCCGAAGCGCAGGCGGACCGCGTCTCCGTCCACCTCGACGGTCAACGCGCTGAAGACGAGCAAGACGAGCGCGATGACGAGAAGGAGGGGCCCTCTCGCGGCCGCGGCGGCTCCCGGGGGCAGCCCGGCCCACACGAGAGCGACCACTGCCCCCACGAACCCGAGGGTCGTCCAGCCGACCTGCGTGTGACGGTAGTGGGTGCTCATGGGAGTCCGCCTTCCCGGACGGGACATCGTGCACGACCCCGACACCGACTGAGAATGGTCCTTCGGGATCATGGCCGGGGCCGGCCGTGGCCGAGCTGGGCCTCACGAGACGGTCCGGGGACGGTGCGTTCGGACTATAGTTGCGACAGGGTCTCGCATGCCCTTCCCCCCATCGTTCGAGAACTTCGCCCACGACGCCGACGCCGGCGTGCGCGGCCGGGGCGCCACGCTGGCCGAGGCCCTGGCCAACGCCGGGAGAGCCTTGACCGCGGTCGTCACCGACCCGGCGTCGGTCCGCGAAGTGCTCTCGGTCGAGATCGCCTGCGAGTCCCCCGACCCGGAGGTCCTGCTCTTCGACTGGCTGAACGCCCTCGTCTTCGAGATGGCGACCCGCCGCGTCCTCTTCGGCCGGTACGAGGTGAAGGTGGAAGGCTCGCACCTGCTGGCCCGCGCCTTCGGCGAGCCGGTGGAGGTGGCGCGCCACCAACCGGCGGTCGAGGTGAAGGGGGCGACCTGGACGGGCCTGCGCGTCGCCCGCGAGGGCGGGGCCTGGGTCGCCGAGTGCGTCGTGGACGTGTGAGCGGAGAACGACCGTGGACCTGTCCCTGCTGAAGCGCCGTTCCGAGTTCGAGTGGGCGATCGAGCCGCACGGGAAGATGCGCGTGCCCGGCCTCCTCTTCGCGAGCGAGCCGCTCGTCCGTGCGATGGACCACAAGGTCTTCGAGCAGGTCACGAACGTGGCGACGCTGCCCGGGATCCGCGTGGCGTCCATGGCCATGCCCGACGCGCACTGGGGCTACGGCTTCGCGGTGGGCGGCGTTGCCGCCTTCGACCCCGACGAGGGCGTCGTCTCGGCGGGCGGCGTGGGCTTCGACATCTCCTGCGGCGTGCGGTGTCTCCGTACGCGGCTCACGCGGGCGGACGTCGAACCGCGGAAGAAGGCCCTCGCCGACACGCTCTTCCGTACCATCCCCGCCGGAGTCGGGAGCCGCGGGAGGATCAGGCTCTCCGGCGACGAGATGGACCGCATGCTGCGCGGCGGCGCGAAGTGGGCGGTGGAAAAGGGCTGGGGCGAGCGGGGCGACCTCGAGCGGATCGAGGAGGGCGGGCAGATGAGCGATGCCCGGCCCGAGGCCGTCTCCGACCGCGCCCGGGCGCGCATGCGCGACGAGGTCGGCACGCTCGGCTCCGGCAACCATTACCTCGAGGTGCAGGAGGTGGCGGAGGTGCACGACGCGGAGGCGGCGGAGGCCTTCGGCCTGCAGAAGGGCGACGTGCTCGTCTCGATCCACTGCGGCTCGCGCGGCTTCGGCCACCAGATCGGCACCGAGGCGCTCCGCGAGATGCTCGACGCGGGCCGGAAGCACGGGATCGACCTCCCGGATCGCGAGCTCGCCTGCGCCCCCGTCCGCTCGAAGGAGGGCGAGCACTACCTCGGGGCGATGCGCTCCGCCATCAACGTGGCCCTCGCCAACCGCCAGGTTCTCACCCACCTCTCGCGCGAGGTGTTCGGCTCCGTGCTCCCGCAGTCCGACCTCACGCTCCTCTACGACGTCTCGCACAACACCTGCAAGGTCGAGACGCACGAGGTGGACGGGAAGCCGCGCGAGGTCTACGTGCACCGGAAGGGAGCCACCCGCGCGTGGGGGCCGGGGCATCCCGGCTTGCCCGGCCGCCTGCGGTCCGTCGGCCAGCCGGTGCTGATCGGCGGGACCATGGGCACGTCGAGCTGGGTGCTCGCCGGGACCGAGACTGGGATGCGGGCGAGCTTCGGCTCCGCCTGCCACGGCGCCGGCCGAGGCATGAGCCGCCACCAGGCGCTCAAGCAGTGGAACGGGAAGCAGGTCGTCGAGGAGCTGGAAAGCCGGGGCATCCTGATCCGCAGCCCCTCGCTGCGCGGCGTGGCCGAGGAGGCACCGGGGGCCTACAAGGACGTGACCGAGGTCGTGGAAGTGACCGAGAGGGCCGGCCTCGCCCGCCGCGTCGCCAAGCTCCTGCCGATCGTCACGATCAAGGGGTAGGGTCATGGCGAGGCCGCCCCAGCCGACCGCGGCCCGGCGGCGAGCCAGAGGGCTCACCGCCCGGCAGCAGGAGCGCCGGGCCGCCCTCCGGCCTGCCCCCGCCGCCTCGCCGGTAGTGCCTCTGGTGCCGACCGCCGCGGGCGAGGCGCTGGCCATGCTGCGCCGGCGCGGCTTCCACCCGAAGCCCTGGCCGCCCGACCTCCCGTTCCCGCCCGATTTCGACGAGGCGGCGCGGGAGCGCCTCGCTCGACGGCTCGACCACTACGCCTTCCGGCTCTTCCTGCGCGGCGCCATCCAGCACGCGTCGGGCTTCCGCCCGGCCGAGGCCACGAGCTACGTCGAGGGCGCCTCGGCCCGCGCGATGGCCGCGGATCTGGTCGCCCTCGGGCTCGCGGAGCGAATCGGACGCGCCCGCTACCGCCTCCTCCACCCGCCGCGGAGCTTCGGCGGGACGCTCGAGTGGTATCTGGGCCGCGAGCTCGCCGCGCGGCTCGGCTTCGACACCGTGACCGGTCTCCGGTTCGGCGCACCGGG
>JBGPQQ010000482.1:0-3062 GCA_041489115.1 Vicinamibacteria bacterium
CACCGAGGAGGAGCGCCGCGCCCTCGCGCAGTACCTCGCCGGCCTCGCCGCGACTGTGCCCGCCGACGCGACGCCGGGCGCCGACCAGCCGCCGCCGGAGGAGAAGCCATGACGCCCGTGATCCCGCTCGCCGACCCGCTCCCGCAGCCGGCGCCGCCCGGCCTGCTGTGGGCGCTACTGCAGCTCGTCTTCCTCCTGCACCTCGTCGCCATGAACGTGGTGCTGGGCGGCTCCGTCCTCGCGCTGCACTGGCGCTTCTCGCGCCGCGCGGAGGGAGCGCCCCAGCGCGCCGCGCTCCTCGCCTTCTTCGCGAAGGCCCTGCCCGTCGCGGTCGCCGCCGCGGTGACCCTCGGCGTCGCGTCTCTCCTCTTCGTGCAGGTCCTCTACGGGCGGCTCTTCTTCACGAGCTCGATCCTGATGGCCTGGTTCTGGCTCGCGATCGTCCCCCTCGTGATCCTCGCCTACTCCGGCGCCTACCTCCTCGCCTTCCGGGGCGAGGCGCTCGGCGGCCGGGCCCGCGGGGTGGCCGGGCTCGTGGCGCTCCTCTTCGCCACCGTCGCGTTCGTCCAGGTGTCGAACGCCACCCGCGCCCTCCGCCCGGACACGTTCCTCGAGGCCTACCGCGCGAGCGGCCGCGGCCTCACCCTCAACCTCGCCGACCCCTCCTTCTGGCCGCGCTACCTCCACGTGCTGCTGGGGGCGGTCGCGGTCGCCGCGCTCGGGGCCGCGCTCTTCGGGGTCCTCCGGCGCGGGCAGGACCCCGGGCTCGGGGCCTGGGCGATCCGGCGCGGCACGACGGTCTTCGGCGTCGCGACCGCGGCGAACGTCTTCGTCGGGATGCTCTTCCTGCTCGCTCAGCCGAAGCCCGTCCTCATCCGCCTCGTCGGCGGCGACGCCTGGGCCATGACGCTCCTCGCCCTCGGCATCCTCCTCGGCATCGCGGCGGCGGGCCTGGCCCTCCTCGCCCTCGGCGCCAAGGACGCCGTCCGCGCCACGTGGGCGCAGGCGGGCCTCCTCGCCGCGACTCTCGTGGTCATGGTCCTGCTGCGCGACCAGGTCCGGCAGCTCGCGCTCCGCGACGCGGGCTTCGAGCATCCGGCCTGGGTCGTGACCCAGTGGGGGCCCCTCGCCGTCTTCGTCGTCCTGCTCCTCGGGGCGGTGGCGACGATCGCCTGGATGGCCCGCACCCTGGCGCGCGGGCGCTGCTAGAGTGGGCCTGATGACACGAGCCCGCCGCGTTCTTCCGCTGATCCTCCTCGCCGCCCTCGCTTCTCCCGCGTGCCGGCGCGAGGCCCCGCCCGTTGCCCGGCAGCGCTACCCGCTCGAGGGGAAGGTCGTCGAGGTCGACGTGGCGAATCGAAGGGTCACGATCGCCCACGGGGACATCCCCGGCTTCATGCCGGCGATGACCATGCCGTTCGTGGTCCTCGAGAAGGACGCGGCCCTCCTCCAGGCGGTGGGGCCCGGCGACGAGGTCACCGCGACCCTCGTCGCGCCCGACTCCCGCTACTGGCTCGAGGACCTCGTCGTGCTGAGAAAGGGCACCCCCGACCCGAACGCGACGCCGGGACCCCGGGCCCACGAGCGCCCGGGGGACGCGATGCCGGACGTCGCCCTCGTGGACCAGGACGGGAAGGCCCTGCGCCTCGCCGACTTCCGCGGGAAGGCGCTGGCGCTCACCTTCGTCTTCACCCGCTGTCCGCTGCCCGACTTCTGCCCGCTCGTGATGAGGAACTTCGCCGCCGCCCACGCCGCGCTGGCGCGGGACGCGGCCCTCGCGGCGCGCACGCACCTCCTCACGATCAGCTTCGACCCGGCGCACGACACGCCGGACGTCCTGCGCGCCTTCGGGAAGCCCTTCCAGAGGACGGCCCCGCCCTTCACGCACTGGACGCTCGCCACCGGGAAGGACGAGGCCGTCCGCGCGCTGGGCGCGGCGCTCGAGCTCGACTACGTCGAGGAGAACCGCTCCTTCACCCACAACCTCCGCACCGCCGTCCTCGACCGCGAGGGGAAGCTCCGCCGGCTCTTCCGCGGCAACGAGTGGAAGCCGGAGGAGCTCGTCGCCGAGCTGAGGGCGGCGGCCGGGATCTGAGCGCGGCCCTCAGTCCGCGAGGTGCTCGCGCGTGAGGTTGCGCGGGCCGGAGGCGGTGACGACGACGTTGTCCTCCACGCGCACGCCGCCGAGGGCGGTGAGGGCGTGGATCGCCTCCCAGTCGAAGGCCACCGCGTCGGGCCCGGAGCGGAAGGGGCGCAGCAGCATCGGGATGAAGTAGATCCCCGGCTCGATCGTGAAGACGTGCCCCGGCTCGATCGTGCGCGTGTTGCGCAGGTAGGGGTGCTCCTTCGGCGGCGGGGCCGGGGTGCCCGAGGGGTCGGCCTGGCGGCCGGCCACGTCGTGCACCTGGATCCCGAGGTGGTGCCCGATCCCGTGGGGGAAGAAGGGGTGAGTGTAGCCCTTCGCGAAGGCCTCCTCCGCGGAGACCCGCACGAGGCGCAGCTCGGAGAGGATTCGTGCCACGCCGCGGTGGGCCTGGAGGTGCACGTCGAGGTAGGGCCGCCCGGGCGTGGCGGCGCGGGCCAGCTCCCGCTCGAGGGCGTCCACCGCCGCGACGAGCGCCGCGAAGCGGGCGTCGCCGGCGGGCGCGGGCGTCGTGCGCGTGATGTCGCAGGCGTAGCGCCGCACCTGCGCCCCCGCGTCGAGCAGCAGCACCTGTCCGTGGCCGACCGTCCGCTTGCTCTCGTAGTGGAGCGTCGCGCCCTTCTCGTCGAGGGCGACGATCGTCGTGTAGGGCAGCTGCGCGTCGGTGCAGCCCACGGCGCGGACGAACGCCTGGTGGATCTCGAGCTCGGACGCGCCGGCCGTGAAGGCCTCGCGCGCCGCGCGGTGTCCTCTCGCCCCGAGCACGGTCGCCTGCTCGAGGCAGTGGACCTCGTAGCCGTCCTTGTAGCTGCGCACCCAGTCGAGCCGCGGGGTGAGCGCGGCCGGGTTCGCGGCGAGGCCCGCGGCCAGCGCCCGGTCCGTCTCGTTCCCGACGTAGGCGGCCCGCGCCGGCCGGCCG
>JBGPQQ010000483.1:0-3047 GCA_041489115.1 Vicinamibacteria bacterium
GCCACTCGCGCGTGGCGGCGAGGTATCCGCCGAGGACCAGGATCGGCAGCAGCAGGCCAAGCGGCCCCTTGGCGAGCGTCGCGAGGCCCGCCACCGCGGCCGCGGCCACGATGGCGAGGCGCCCCGCCACGCCGCGCACGCGCAGGGCGGCGAGGCCGATCGCCACCGTCACCGCGGCGGCGAGCAGCATGTCCATCGAGGCGGCGCGGCCGTAGGCGAAGGGCAGGAGCGACGTCCCTGCCACGAACCCGGCGTGCAGGCCGGCGGCCGAGCCGTAGAGCCGTGCGCCGAAGAGGGCGGTCGCCCCCACGAGGAGGAGGGCGGCCAGCACCGAAGGGACCCGCGCCGCGGCTTCCGTCTCGCCGAGGACCGAGAAGGCGCCCCCGGCCAGCCAGTAGAAGAGCGGCGTCTTCTCGAGCCAGGGCTGGCCCTGGAGCGTGGGCGTCACCCACTCGCCCGCCCGGTGCATCTCGACCGCCACGCGCGCGTACCGCGGCTCGTCGGGGCCGAGGAGGGGGACGGCCCCCAGCCGGAAGGCGAGGAGAGCCAGGACGAGGGCGAGGAGGACCGCCGTCGCGCGGGGAGGAAGGCTGTGCGACATCGAGGCGAATCGTAATGCGGGGGCCCGGGCCTGTCATCCCCTGCGGCGGGCCGGGCTACAATCGGGCGACGCCGGCGCAAGTCCTTTGCCCTCAATCCGTCCTTGCACTGTCCTTGCATGTGCGCTAGTATGGACGCCGGTGGACCTGGCCGGACGCATGCGGCTGGTATAAAAGAGGAGGCGCCATGGCCAAGGGCTCCGTCTACCGGCCGACGTACCGGGCGAGGGACGGCTCGCTGAAGCACCAGCGGGTCTACTGGCTCGCCTACTACCAGGGCGGCAAGCTGCACCGGCGCGGGAGCGGCACGACCAACCGGGCCGACGCCGACCGCCTCCTGCGCGAGCTCATGCGTGAGGCCGACGCCGGGGCGCCCGCCGAGTCCGGCCGCCTCACGCTCGAGACGCTGCGAGACCTCGAGCTCGTGGATCTCACGAAAAACGGCCGGCGCTCGACCTCGGATGTGCGGCGCTCCTACGTGCACCTGCTCGCCCACTTCGGCAGGGACCGCAAGGCTCGCCGCCTCACGGTGGCGGACGTCGACGCCTACGCCGCGGCACGCCTCGAGGCGCGGGCCGCGGCGGCGACCGTGAACCTCGAGCTGGCCCATTTGCGCCGCGGCTTCCGGCTGGCTATCAAGAAGGGGCTGCTCTCGCGGCGCCCGGAGTTCTCGCTCCTCACCCTGCACAACCGGCGCACGGGCTTCTTCGAGCGCGAGGACTTCGACGCGATCCTGCGGCACCTGCCGGAGTACATGCGGCCGATGATGGAGTTCCTCTGGTGGACGGGCTGGCGGGCCGGCGAGGCGCAAGGGCTTGAGTGGCGGCAAGTCGACCGCAAGGCCGGCGTCATCCGCATCGAAACCTCGAAGTCCGGCGAGCCGCGGACGATTCCTTACAAGGCGCTCCCCACGCTCGAGGCTGTCATCGAGACCCAGCGCCAGCGCGCGGCCGGGCTCCAGCGGGGGGGGCGTATCGTCCGCCACGTGTTCTTCGGACGGGAGGGCGGCCCTCTCGCCGAGTACAACAAGGCCTGGAAGGATGCGCGCACGTCGGCCGGCCTCCCGGGGAAGCTCGTGCACGACCTGAGGCGCACTGCGGCACGCCGGATGCTCCGCGCCGGCATCCCGCAGCCGGTGGCGATGCTCATCGGCGGCTGGAAGACCGACCACGTCTTCCGCCGCTACGCGATCGTCGACGAGAACGTGCTCGCGGAGAACCTCGCGAAGCTCGCGGAGGCGAAGGCGTGACCGCGAAGCAGTTTCCCGCGACCCTGCCTCAGACGGTGATGGAGCGCGCCGTGGTCACCTTGATGGCGTGCCGCTCGGGCGACTTTCACGGCGCGCTCCTACGCTTCGAGCATGTCGCGGCGCTCGTCGCTCCACTCCCGCCCCGGATCGACAGGGACGCGGTCTATTGGGCGCTCGGCGTAGGCGTCATGCTCGTCGACAACGTCGACGCGCTGAACCCTGCCTGGCTCCGTGATCGAGACGACGCGCACGCGCAGGCGAGGAACGCCGTGAAGCGTCTCCGCCGCGTGCTCGCCCGGCGCGAGCTTGACCATCGCGTTGACGCCATCGAGGGCGATCTCGCCCGCCTCATCGACTGCGGAGGCCGTGAAGGCGAGCGGGACGAGTTGAGCCCTTCGAGGGGCGGTCGGCCGCGTGGCCTCTGGCGGGAACACGTGATTGCTCTACTGCGGACGGCCCACGTACCGAGCGACGACGTCCCGGCGCTCCTCCAGGCCGCCGGCCTCGCCGACACGACGCCGAAGCGAGCGCGCAAGCCGAAGCGCAGCTAGAAGTAAGCGCGCTCCGGGAGAAAGTCTCCCGACTTTCGGACTTTCTGGGCTTCCGCGTCCTCGCGCCTCCGCGTACGCTCCCGTCCGTGAGGTCCCAAATGGACGAGCGGATCGTGCTCGAGCCCGAGCGCAAGCACATTACGGGCGTCGGGCGGTCGAAGTGGTACGAGCTCGAGGCCGCGGGTCTGGCCCCGCAGCGCCGACAGATCTCGGGGAACCGGACCGGCCACCTGCTCAGTGAGTTGGTCTTGTGGGTCGAGGCGCGACCCATCGCGCGCAACGCCGCGCCACGTGAGGCCTTGGCGGCCCGCGGGATCGACGTCCCCGTGGCCACGGCCTAGGCGCCGCGTGAGCGATCTCGCTGCCCTTGCCCGAGAGTATTATCCGACGCTCGACGAGCGCCAGGTAATGGAGTTGCTCGGCGAGTCCGTGAACCCCACCCGGTCATTCGCCGAGCGCGAGGGAGCGGCTCGACGGCTCGAGCTCCTGGACCGCGAGGGTCTCCTCCGCGAGATGGCGAAGCGGGGAGGACAGGTGCTCCGCGACGTCGACACCTGGGAAGAGGCAGGAGCGCACAAGGCGAAGGACGTGGACGCGCCCAGGCCACGGCCGCTCGTCGTCGAGCCCGCCGCGAAGTTCCTCGAGGCC
>JBGPQQ010000484.1:0-3014 GCA_041489115.1 Vicinamibacteria bacterium
CCGCTGTCGTACTGCATGGGCGAGGCGCCGACGACCTCGATCTGCTCGGTCTGGCCGCTGAGGTTCAGGGAGACATCGAGACGGACGTCGCCGTTCGGGGCCACCGCGATGCCCTTCCGCAGGTAGGTCTGGAACCCCGGAACCTCCGCGGCCAGCTGGTAGTAGCCGGGGACGAGGTTGCGGAAGGCGTAGGCGCCGGTGGTCTCGGACGTCCGCCGCAGCTCGAGCCCGGTGCCCGTGTTCTTGAGGACCATGGAGACGCCGGGGACGGGCGAGCCGGAGGGGTCGACGACCGTTCCGGAAACAGAGCCGTTGAAGCTCTGGGCGTGACTCGCGACGGGCAAGAGCAGCAACGCCGCCGCGAGGAGGAGGGTAAGGGGTACGACCCGTCGGTCGTGCATTCGGCGCTCCTTAGGAAGCACGGAACCGGTCACCAATCATCGAGGCGCCGGAGCCGATGCCCAGCCCGGATGCTGTGCCTCGAGAATCGGTGACGTCTGTTCGGCCACGTCCGAAATGTCAGGAAACCTAACTTCTCGTCATTCATATTAATCACGTCCGTATTTCCTATGTCAAGGCCGATCTCTTGTCATTCCGCGGGACCTCCGTCGGCCCGGTCCCAAGGAATCCGCCGGCAGCGATCCCGGGCTTGCTGGCGGCCGGCGCATCTGCCAAGCTCGGGCGCACATCGAAGACTCGAAGGCGATGCCCGGCATCCTGCTCTGTCTCCCTACCCTCGTCCTGCTCGCCCAGCCCGCGGCGGCTTCGGGTGCCGCCCCGCCGATCGCGCTCCCCGAGTACGCCCAGGCCTTCCATCGCGGTGACTACGCCCGGGCGAAGGCGCTGGCCAGCGAGCGGCTCAAGGCGCAGCCCGGGGACGTGCCGGCCCGGATCCTCCTCGCCCGCGCCGAGGCCGCGATGGGCCGCTTCGACGCTGCCTACGGCGGTTTCCGAGAGGCCTGGCGCCGCGAGCCACGGAACCCCGACGCGCTCTACTACCTGGGGGTCACGGCCGGGGTGCTCGCGCAGGTCGAGTACGATCGCCTCCTGGTGATGGCTCCCGGCTCAGTCCGCGCCCACCAGCTCCGGGGACAGAGCTACGCCGCGCAGGGCCGGACGACCGACGCACAGGCCGAGCTCGAGGCGGCCCTCGCGGCCGGCCCTCCTTCGGCGGACGTCCTCGTCGCTCTCGGCGACCTCGAGCGGGGGAAGAGCAGCTTCGCGGAGGCGCGCGAGCACTACGCGAAGGCGCTCGAGCTGGCGCCCTCGAGCTACGACGCGCTCTACGGCCTCGGTGTCTGCGATTCCTACGCCGGCGAGCACGCAAAGGCCATCGAGTCCTTCCGTCGCGCCCTGCGCGTGGAGTCGGACTCCGCTCCCGCACACCTGGCCCTCGGCATCTCGCTGCTGCAGACCGGCCAGGCCGCGGCGGCGGTGACCGAGCTGGAGAACGCGGTGAAGCTCGAGCCCCGGATGCGCCAGGCCCACTACCAGCTCGGACGGGCCTACCAGCTGCTCGGGCGACCTTCGGATTCGGAAGCCGCGTTCGCCAAGGCGCGGGAGCTGCTCCAGCAGGAAAGGCGGGCCGACCAGGAGCACCCCGACCTGCAACCCGAGCCCCGCGAGTGAGCCCCGTCCTCCGCCCCGTCGTCCTCCTGCTGCTCCTCGCCGACGGCAAGGCCCTGCCCCCCACCCTCGTCGCCCCCCCGCCCGCGTCCACCGACGCCCCCGGCGTCACCTTCGCCGAAGTCGCCCGCGCCGCGGGGCTGGCCACTTTCCACCGCCGGTCGGGGGGTGCGGCCAAGGACTACATCCTGGAGGCCAAGGGTGGCGGGGTTGCGCTCCTCGACTACGACGGCGACGGCTGGCTGGACGCCTACTTCGTCAACGGAGCCAGCTTCGAGGCCCTCCGGGGCCGGGAGGAAGCGCCGCCGGCCGCCCTCTTCCACAACAACCGCGACGGCACGTTCACCGACGTGACGGCCGCCGCCGGCGTCGCCAACCGCGGGTGGGGGCAGGGCGCGTGCACGGGCGACTACGACAACGACGGGCACGAGGACCTCTACGTCACGAACTTCGGCCTCAACCGGCTCTACCACAACGACGGCCAGGGCCACTTCACGAAGGTGGCCGGGACCGCGGGAGTGGCCCTCGGGGGCTGGTCCACGGGGTGCGCCTTCGGAGACTACGACGGGGACGGTCTCCTCGACCTCTTCGTCGCCGGCTACATCGTCCTCGACCTCGAGCGCCTGCCGCCCTCGCCGGCAGCCGCCCGCTCCGGTGACGCCCCGCGCGAGACCGCGGCGGAGACGAGCTCGGGGAGCATGCAGGCCCCTTACCGTCCGGGCGCCGCCTACTGCCGGTACCGCGGCCACCCCGCCATGTGCGGCCCGCGCGGCCTCAAGGGCGCCCCCGACCACCTCTTCCACAACAACGGGGACGGGACCTTCACCGACGTGAGCGCCAAGGCCGGGGTTGCCGACCCCAGCGGCTACTACGGCATCGGCGTCGCCTTCTTCGACTTCGACGACGACGGCCGGCTCGACCTCTTCGTGGCCAACGACTCCTCGCCGAACTACCTCTACAGGAACCGCGGCGACGGCACGTTCCAGGACGTGAGCTTCGCCTCCGGAGCGGCGTTCAACGAGGCCGGCCAGGAGCAGGCCCACATGGGTGTGGCGGTGGGAGACTACGACCGGGACGGCCGCGACGACCTGCACGTCACCAACTTCGAGAACGACGCGAACATCCTCTACCACAACGAGGGCGGCGGCCTCTTCTCCGAGACCACCTACCCGGCGGGCGTCGGCAACCCCAGCGTCCCGTTCGTGGGCTGGGGCACGAACTTCCTCGACTACGACAACGACGGGTGGCTCGACCTGTTCGTGGCCAACGGCCACGTCTACCCCTGGGTGGGCGAGTTCGACTGGAACACCTCCTACGAGCAGCGGCCTCTGCTCTTCCGGAACCTGAAGGGCCGGTTCGCGGAGGTGGGCCGCGGCGGGGGCGAGGGC
>JBGPQQ010000485.1:0-3013 GCA_041489115.1 Vicinamibacteria bacterium
ATCGCGATCGTCGGCGCCGGCCCGGCCGGCCTCACCGCCGCCGCCCTCGCTCGCGAGCGCGGGCTCAGCTCGGTGCTTCTCGAGCAGGAGCCCGATCTCGGCGGCACCGTCCTCCACTACCCGCGCCGGAAGCTCGTCCTGGTCCAGGCGCTCGAGATCCCGTTCCTGGGCTCGCTCAAGGAGGGCGAGTACGCGAAGGAGGACCTGCTCGACACCTTCCAGGATCTCACCCGCCGCGCCCAGCTCAACGTCCGCTTCGGGGTAAAGGTCACCGGCGTCGTTCGTCCCAACGGGCACTTCGCCGTCCGCACCCCCGGCTTCGAGTTCCCGGCGCGCTTCGTGATCCTGGCCCTCGGCCGGCGCGGCACGCCCCGCAAGCTCGGCGTGCCCGGCGAGGAGCTGCCCAAGGTCACCTATCAGCTCGTGGACGCCGCCTCCTACGAGGGCCAGCGGGTCCTGGTGGTGGGTGGCGGCGACAGCGCGGTGGAGGCCGCGCTGGGCCTCGCGCGCCAGCGCGGCAACGTGGTCACCCTCTCGTATCGCCGCGAGAAGCTGGTGCGCATCAAGAAGAAGAACGAGGAGCGCATCACGGAGCTGATGCGCACGGGGCGCGTTCGCGCGCTCTTCGGCTCGGAGGTGACGGAGATCCTCGGGGACCGCGTGCGCCTGCGCGTCGGCGACAAGCCCGTGGAGCTGCCCAACGACTACGTCTTCGTCTTCGCGGGCGGCGAGCCCCCGTTCGGCTTCCTCCGCGAGATGGGCGTCCGCTTCGGCGGGGAAGAAGCCCCGACCCAGGCGCGCCCCAGTCGGGCGCCGGCTCGATCTCCAGGCTCGCGGAGTTGACGCAGCAGCGCAGGCCGGCCGGCTTCAGCCGACGTGAGCGGCGGCAGCGGCGCGGACTTCCTCGTAGAGGGCGAGGACGTTCTCGGTGGGGGTGCGGGCCTGGATGTTGTGGACGGTGTTGAAGACGAAGCCGCCGCCCTTGCCGAAGATGCGCACGCGCTCGCGGACCTCGGCCCGCACCTCGTCGGCGGTTCCGAAAGGCAGCGTCTTCTGCGTGTCCACCCCGCCGCCCCAGAAGACGAGCTTGTCGCCGTACTTCGCCTTCAGGGTGGCCGCGTCCATGCCCGCCGCCGAGCACTGCACCGGGTTCAGGATGTCGACGCCCGCCTCCACGAAGCCGTCGAGGAGCGGGGCGACCGCACCGCAGGAGTGGAAGAAGATCCTCCACGGCGTGTGCTCGTGCACCCAGTCGTTGAGCTTCCGGTAGAGGGGCTTCCAGAGCTGGTCGAAGAGCTTCGGGGAGCAGAGGGGCCGCTGCTGGCCGCCGAAGTCGGTCCCGCTCATCACCAGGACCTCGATCCGGTCGCCCATCACCTGCCGGTAGAGCTCGAGGTTCCTGAGCGCCATCTCCGCCTGGATCTCGAAGATCCCGCGGATGTAGTCGGTGTGGGTGAGGAGGTACTCGTACCACAGGTTCGGGTCGCGCAGGCCCTTCGGGTGGGTGAGGCCGGGACCGGGCACGTGGGCGATGTCGCCGATCCCGCCCTGCCAGAAGTTGCCGACGAGCGCGTAGTCGGTCTCCTCGTGGAGCCGCACGACCGTGCTCTCGAGGTAGCGGAGGTCCTCGTCGCTGAAGGGCTCGAACTGCTCGGCCCAGTCCCGGGGGTCGAGCCGGTCCTCGTCGATCGGCTGCTGGCGCACGATCGAGTCGAAGTAGTAGCCGCCCTTCGGCAGCCGGGCGGACGGGCGCGCCGTGCGGTCGCCCTTCGGGTAGATGAGGGTGTCGCCGTTCGCGTCGAGGTCGACCTCGAAGTCACGCGGGACGAGGCCGGGCGTCCCGTCCGGCAGGGTCCACGGCTTCCAGCCCTCGTTGCGGAAGCCGAACATGTTCGTCGGGTTCCAGATGCCGATCGTGTCGACGCCGAGCGCCCGGCGCACCGGCTCCTCGACCTCGGCCAGGATCTGGAACGGCTCGCCGATCGTCACCGGGTGGTCGCCGAGGCCGAGCGCCTGGCGCACGCGGTAGTAGGTGCTGGCGGCGATGCCGGTCACGGGAGTGCTGCCGAGGTCGATCGGCGGGCGGTCCGTCTCCTCGTGGCGCAGCGCCCTCCTGACCCGCTCGCGTCCGTTCATGGCGTCCTCCGATGGTCGCGCGACTGCCCTGGCGCGCCTATAGTACGCCGCGGAGGTGGACGTGAAGCCCATCCCTTTGACCTACGCGGACGCGGTACCGCTCCTCCTCTACCTCGCCGTCATCCTCTTCGTGGGGTGGCGCCTGCGGCGACGGATGGTCTCGACCGACGCCTTCCTCCTCGCCGGCCGCTCGCTCCCCTCTTGGGTCACCGGGATCGCCTTCGTGGCCGCCAACTGCGGGGCGCTCGAGGTCATGGGGGTGATCTCGACGAGCGCCAAGTACGGTGCCCGGGCGAACCACTTCTACTGGGTGGGCGCCATCCCCGCCATGCTGTTCCTCGCCCTCTTCATGATGCCCATCTACCACCGGAGCCGCGTGCGCAGCGTGCCGGAGTTCCTGAAGATGCGCTTCGGCGAGCCCACCCGCGCGTTCAACGCCGCGTGCTTCGCGGTGCTCATGGTGCTCGTCTCCGGCATCAGCCTCTACGCCATGGCGATCGTCCTCGGCAGCGTGCTCGGCTGGAGCTTCACCACGAGCGTCCTCGCCGGTGCCGGCGTCGTGCTCGTCTACGTCTTCCTGGGCGGGCTGCGGGCCACGATCTACAACGAGGTCCTGCAGTTCGTCCTCATCGTGCTCGGCTTCGCGCCGCTCTCCTTCCTGGTCCTCCGGGAGTTCGGCGGCTTCTCCGGCCTCGGGGCGGCGCTCCCCGAGCACCTCCGGCACAGCTGGAAGGGCATGGCGGCGGTCGACCCCGCGACCGCCACCATGGACGGCTTCGGGACGGTCGTGGGCCTCGGCTTCGTCCTGTCCTTCGGTTACTGGTGCACCGACTTCCTGCAAGTGCAGCGAGTCATCGTGGCGAAGGACCTGCGAGCC
>JBGPQQ010000486.1:0-3010 GCA_041489115.1 Vicinamibacteria bacterium
CGCATGCCGCCACCAGTGCGAGAGAGGCTTCTCCGAAGGGTCTACGGACATGTCTTTCTCCCTCTTCACGAGCGGACGACGGGGTGCTTCAGCTTCAGGGGCGGCGCAGGCCGGTGCCCCGGATTCTATGACACCCGCGTCGTCGCGGCGGCTCGGATCCCGTCAGTGGGAGTGTCCCCCCGGCTCCGCGTGCGAGGCGGCGCTCGTGGCGTTCAGCAGCAGGCGCTCGGCGTAGTGCACGTACTCGACGTAGGCCGCCACGTACTCGCGGCCCTTCTCGACGCTCTCGGCCGCGTGCCTCCGCGCTTCGGCCGCCTCCGCGTAGCGCTGGCGAAGACCCCTGTCGACCTCCGCGGTGAGCCGCTTCACGAGGGGATCGACGAAGCCGGTGTCGAGGGCCGTGTCGGCTGCCGCGATGCCGGGATCGATGGCGGTCCCGGCGGGTTTCAAGCCCGTGTACGGCGCCCCCTCGCCCTCGCGGTGCACGCGCACGAGCGTCTCGAAGAAGAAGCGGTCGGCCAGCGCGCGCGCGTCGGGGCCCAGGGCTCGCACCGTGAGCGCGTGCTGGAAAGCTCCGCGAATCTCGCCCTCCTTGTCGAGGCGGACCCATTTGAGGACCGGCGTGACGTCCTTCGATTCGAGGGCGACTCGGGCGTCCTTCACCACGGGCCCGTCGAGCGTGTCGCAGTGGGCGTGAGCGGGTCGCGGCGACAGCACGAGGCAGGCGGCTCCGACGGCGGCCAGGGCGAGTGACAGCTTCATGGCTTCGCTCCTTTCGAGTCTACCGTGACGGCTTCCGGGCCTGGGCCACGAGCGGCAGCGCGTGACGGATGGGCACGGCAAAGGAGTTGCCGCCGAAGCGCGAGAGCACCGCGTAGGACACGCCGATCACGATCCCGTTCCGGTTGAGAAGGGGCCCACCGCTGCCTCCCTGGGTGGTGGGGGCGTCGAAGACGACGTCGGTCTCGGTCACGTCCGCGATGTGGCCCTGCGTCGTGGAGGGCCGGACGAGGCCTCGTTCGGCCAGGGCCTCGCTGATGCGACCGGCGCTCGTGCCCGCGCTCTCGAGGACGGCACGGGCCACGCCGGCGTCGGCCTTGGCGAGCATCGCCTCGATCCCCGCAGGAAAGCCGACGAGCACCACCGGCTGGCCGGCCACGGCCCCCCGCCCGCTCCGGTCGAGAGGCAGCGCGGGGAGACGGAGGCCCCGGAGGTCGCAGCGCAGGAGCGCGACGTCCGCGCGCTCCGCAAGGGCCTCGAGCGTGAGGGCGAACGGCTCCTTCTGCCGCGGGAAGAAGGCGCGCAGCGTCGTCAGCCGGGGTTTGAAGCCGCGTTCGGCCAGGGACCGCGCCTCGTCGTCGTTCCACCAGGGTTCGGCGACGTGCCGGTTGGTCAGGACGAGGCCCCTCCGGTCCGCGAGAAAGCCGGTTCCCAGGTACTCGACCTCGTGGACGGGGCCGGCGCCCTCGGGATCCAGCAGGGAGTTGCCGTCCGCGTCCTTCACCGGCGCGCCGTCCTTGTCGAGCCGGAGACGCAGGGGGCGGCCGTCGGCATCCTGGAACACGTAGGCGCCCTGGATCATGCACACCCCGGGCCCGAACTCGCGGACGATGCGCTCGCCGGCGGCGCGCTCGCTCTCCAGGGTGGCGAGCCGATCGCGCGTGGCCTGCAGCTCCGTGCGGAGGGCCCTCGCTTCGGCAGTGGCGGCCTCCGTGATCTGGGTGTACAGCGACTGCTCCTGCCGGCGCAGTTCCTCGAGCTGCGAGGCGAGGGCGGCGCGGTCCGCCTCCGCCTTGGCCCTCTCCTCGGCCACCCGAGTGGCGAAGCGCTCCCGGTCGCGCTCGACCTGGCGCACCGTCTCCCGCAACCGCTCGACCTCGAGGCGCAAGCGGCGGGCCCGGAGGTGGCTCCAGCCCGCGGCCGCCACCGCGAGCAGCAGCCCGACGGCGAGGAGGGCACGCACGGGGGGACTGATCCGAGCATAAGTGGACCCGGCGAGAACACGCAGGGAGGCGAGGCGTCCCCGGGCGCGCTCCCACGGGGCGGCCTTGAGCATCTCCTCGCTCGGCTCGCCTCCTGCTTCGAGCCGGACGAGGGGACCGTCCGGGCCGAGCTGCAGCACGTCCCCCTCGCGCAGGACGGCGTCCCGGACGGCCTCGCCGTCGAGCCGCGTCTCCGTCCCCGGGTCCGCGCCCTGGAGCACGATCTCGCCCTCGCGCTCGAAAACGAGCGCGTGCCGCGGCGCGGAACCCGCCGCGCGCACGTGGGCCTCGGGGCCGGAGCCGAGCACCGCGGGCAGCGTCACCTCGTCCACTTCGCCGCTTCGCGGCCCCGAAAGATGCCGGAACTTGACCCGGGCAGGCACGACGGGCGAATTCTAACGCGCCCGCTCGAACTGTTGGCGCTCCCGCGGTCATACTGTGCCGTCGAGATCAGCCTGGAGTCCGGCGTCACGGTCCCGCCCGACGGGGCGGTTCCGGAATAGGCGAGATCGCGGCGGTCGCGTCTACCGAGCCGTCGCCGCCGACGCCGTGAACCGGCGCGCCTCGACGAGCTCGGGGCGGCCGGGGCCGTCGGCGTGCTCGCAGACCTTCAGCAGCCGGCCGTAGTGCTTCGTCGCCGTCGCGCGATCGCCGGCTTGCGCCGCGGCGCGGGCGGCACCGGACAGGGCGCGATAGCGGTCGGGCTCCTTCTGCAGGGTCGCCTCGAACTCCCGCAGCGCCGGCCCCGGCTGGCCCGCCTCCAGCAGCAGCTCACCCAGCAGCTCCCGGGCCGGCGCGATGGGCCCGGGCGTGATGGCGTTCTTCTCGGTCGCGTCCTCCATCTCGGCCGCCGCGCGCATCTCGGCCAGCGCGTCCGCGGTGCGGCCCTCCGCGCGGGCGAGCCAGGCGCGAGCCCGGGATGGTCGGGGTGCGTGGCGAACAGCTTTTCCAGGATGGCGCCCGCCTTCAGCAGGTCGGCGTAGGTCTTGTCCGTGGGCGGCACCGCCTGGGCGAGGGCGAGCGCGTAG
>JBGPQQ010000487.1:0-3001 GCA_041489115.1 Vicinamibacteria bacterium
CGGCCGGCTGCTGCACGAGCCCCGCTGGACGGGGGGCGCGAGGGTGACGTGGCGGCCCGACGAGCGGCTGAGCCTGAGGTTCCAGGCCCGGGCCGTCTCGCGCTCTCTCGACGAGCAGATCCCCGTCCCCGATCGGGACACGGTGAGCGGTTACGGGCTCCTCGACTTGGCCGGCTCCTGGCGCGTCCGCGACGGCCTCACCCTGCGCGCTCGCCTCGACAACCTGACCGACCGGTCGTACGAGACGCTCGTCGGCTTCCCGGGCCCCGGCCGGTCGTTCTGGATCGGCCTCGGCTGGGACCGCTCGTAGGCCGTCCGCCGGCTGTCCCTACCGGTACCGCTCGCGGATCGTCGGCACCAGGTACTCGCTGAAGGCCCGCGCCTCGTCGTAGCGCGGGGCGAAGCCCCAGTCGCGCCGCGCGGCGGAGTCGTCCACGTCGGCCGGCCACGAGTCCACGATCTGCTGCCGCTTGAGGTGCGGCGCCCAGGTCACCTCCGCGGCCGGGAAGGCCTGGAGCACGCGCCGGCGGATCTCCTCGGCCGAGGGGTTGAAGGCCCCGACGTTGTAGACCGTCCGCGTCAGCGTTTCCTTCGGCGCCGCCGCCAGCCTCAGGAGCGCCTCGACCCCGTCGGGCATGACCATGAACGGGATGCGGGTGTCGGGGCGCACGAAGCAGGCGTACGGCCTGCCCTGGGCCGCCGCGTGCAGCATCTCCGGCGCGTAGTCGGACGTGCCGCCCGAGGGCACCGTCACCCCGGAGATGAGGCCGGGGAAGCGCACCGAGCGGAAGTCCACCTTGCCCGAGAGCGTCTCCGCCGCGAGCTGCTTGTAGTGCCGCTGGTAGTAGCGGCCGAGATGCTCGCAGTAGAGCTTGTTGCAGCCGTACATGGTGGTGGGGACGTTCCAGTCGTCTTCACCCACCCGGCCCGCGCGCGCCTTCGTCTCGGGGTCGGGCATGCCGTAGGCGGCGATCGAGCTCGGGTAGAGGAACACGACGGGCCGGCCGTGCGACTCGCCTTCTTTCTGGGCGAACTCCAGCATCCGCAGCATCCCCTCGACGTTGACCTGGTGCGCGGTGGTGGGCGTGAACTCCCCCCGCGTCGAGAGGAGCGCCGCGAGGTGGAAGACGAGGTCCACCTCGTACTCCGACAGGATGCGCTCGAGCAGGTTGTCGTCGAGGATCGAGCCCGTGTACGGCTGCTGGACGAGCGCGCCGAGGGCGGGCTCGAGGGGCTTCAGGTCGAGGGTGACGATGGGGCGCCGCCCGTCCCGGGACAGGCTCTCGATGAGGCCGTGCCCGATCTCGCCGCTGGCCCCGGTGATGAGAACGACGGGCTTGCGCACCACGATGACCTCCTGTCCCGGGCGGAGAGCGCCCGCCGAACCGCCCCAGTTTCAGCCGGGAGCCCTCTCGAGGCAAGAGACGGGCGGTTCTTTGACTCCCCCGGGGGCCGGGCATAGACTCGCGGCCTCGACGGCCCTCGAGACACCGACCGTGCCCCCCCGCACCCTCACCGCGAAGCTCGGAGCGCTCCTCTCCCCGGCCCTGGACGCGCTCGTGCGCGCGCTCGCCCACGTCAGCGCCGACGTGCTCACCATGACCGGCCTCGCCCTCACCGGCGTCGCCTCCGCCTTCTTCGCGCTCGCCGGAGGGCCCGGCTACGTGAGCCCCGCCACCCTCCGCGTGGGCGGCGCCATCGCCCTCGCGGGGGCGATCTTCGACATGCTGGACGGCCGCGTGGCGCGGCTGCGGGGGCGGGAGACGAAGTTCGGGGCGTACCTCGACTCCACGATGGACCGCTACTCGGACATGCTCCTCTACCTGGGGCTGCTCATCCTCTACGCGCGGCTCGAGCGCACCGGCCTCATGGTGCTCGTGTGGGTGGCCGCCTTCGGGAGCTTCATGACCTCCTACGCGCGGGCGCGGGCGGAAAGCCTGATCCCGCGCTGCCCGGTCGGCCTCATGGAGCGGCCCGAGCGCGTGGTGCGGGTCATCGCCGGCGCGATCCTGAACAAGATGGTCGCGGTCCTGTGGGTCATCGCGGTCCTCTCCAACGTCACGGCCATCCAGCGCGTCGTCTACACCTACGTCGAGCTGAAGCGCGGCTGGAGCACGATCTTCACCTCCCCCGACGAGAAGCGGGAGGACGGGTGAGCTCGAGCCCCGCCGGTTTCGTCGTCGCCGGCGGGCACAGCCGCCGCATGGGGCGCGACAAGGCGCTCCTGCCCTGGGGCGACACCGACCTCCTCGGCCACGCTCTCGCGCGCCTGCGCGGCGTCGCCGGCGACGTGCGGATCCTCTGCGGCCCCGAGCCGCGCTACCTCGACCGGGGCGTGCCCGTCGAGACCGACCTCGTGCACGACACCGGCCCGCTCGCGGGCGTCCTGACCGGCCTCACCGCGGCCACGGGACGCCCGGGCCTCTTCCTCGCGGTGGACCTGCCCCGGGTGCCCGTCGCCCTCCTCGCCCGGCTCGTCGCGCTGGCCGAGGGCGCCGACGCGGTCGTGCTGCGCTCGTCCCGCGGCCCGGAGCCGCTCTGCGCGGTCTACGGCCCCGCCTGCCTCGAGCCGATCCGACGGCGCGTCGCGGCCGGCGAGTTGCGGATGACCTCCTTCTGGCCGGGCATGCGCGTGCGGGAGGTGCGGGCGGAGGAGCTCGCGGCCTTCGGCGATCCCGACGACCTCTTCCGGAACCTGAACACGCCCGCCGATCTCGAGGGTGGCCCGAAGCCGGCGCCCTGATTCAGGCGAGCCGGTCAGCGGACGGTGGCCGGGATGAGGAGGTCGACGGTCCCGCGCCGGCACCACGCCTCGCGCGTGGAGCAGTAGAAGTAGACGACGCTCGCCTTGACCTCCTGTGGCCCCTTCGGCGCCGTCGGCGCGATCGCGACCGGGAAGAGGACGGGCTTCGCGATGTCGAGGTATCGGACGGTCAGCGGGTCGTAGTCCGGGACCTGGCTCGAGGCCGGCGCCTGCCTGTCCACGAGAACCGTCTGCGTC
>JBGPQQ010000488.1:0-2998 GCA_041489115.1 Vicinamibacteria bacterium
GCAAGACGACGACGACCAGCCTCCTCGCCTTTCTGCTGCACCGGGCCGGCCTCGACCCCTCGTTCCTGATCGGCGGCGTGCCGGTGGACTTCGGGCGGAGCTACCGGCGGGGAGGCGGCCGGCACTTCGTGATCGAGGGCGACGAGTACGACTGTGCCTTCTTCGACAAGAGGCCCAAGTTCGTCCACTACCTGCCGAACGTGGCGATCGTCGGCAACGTCGAGTTCGACCACGCCGACATCTACTCCGACCTCGCCGCCGTCCAGCTCGCCTTCGTGCGCCTCCTGAACGTGGTCCCGCGCCGCGGCCTGCTCGTCGCCGGGACCGAGAGCCCGCCCCTCGTCGAGATCCTGCCGAAGGCCCGCTGCCGGATCGAGACGTTCGGCCTGCACGAGGGCGCCGACTGGCGGGCGACGGACGTGCGGACCGGTCCCGACGGCTCGCGCTTCCGGCTCGTACGCCGGGGCCGGGACGAGGGTGAGTTCACCCTGCCGATGGCGGGTGAGCACAACGTTCGCAACGCTTTGGCGGCACTGGCGGCGGCCGCGGAGGCCGGGGTCGAGCCCAGTGCCGTCCGGGAGGCCCTGGCGGCCTTCCGGGGCGTCAAGCGGCGCCTCGAGGTGCGTGGGGAAGCGGGGGGCGTCACCGTCTACGACGACTTCGCGCACCACCCGACGGCGGTCGCGGCCACGCTGGCCGCCCTCCGGGCGCTCGGGGGGAACGGGCGTCTCGTGGCGGTCTTCGAGCCTCGCTCCTATACGTCACGCACCCGCGTCTTCCAGGCCGACTTCGCGCACGCCTTCGCGGGGGCCGACCGGGTGATCATCGCGGCGGCGCATCTCCCGGGCAAGGTGCCCGAGGGCCAGCGGCTGTCGGAGGCCGACCTCGTCGCGGGCATCCGCCGTGAGGGCACCGACGCCGTCTTCGTTCCGACGGTCGACGAGATCGTCCGGGTCCTCGCGGCCGAGGTCCGCCGCGGCGACCGGGTCGCCATCCTCTCCAACGGGGGCTTCGGCGGCATCCACGACAAGCTGCTCCGAGCCCTCGAAACCACCCCTCGCACCTAGCCCGCGAAATCGGCCAGACCCGCTGGAACCGACAGGACGTCTGTGCTATATAGTCCGCCTCATTGATCCCATCGATCTCGTTGCTGCACTGCGTCATGGCGACGTTGCCGGCCCCGCGCGGGGCCGGAGGTACCGGGTCACTTTCTCGAGGAGGACGACGATGAAGCGTGAACTCCTGGCGCTCGCGGGCCTCGGGGTGCTGACGGCGGGGCCGCTGCTGGCCCAGCAGGCCGCGCCGGCGGGCCAGAAGCCGGACGAGCAGGCAAAGCAAGAGGAAACGGTCCACCGCACCGAGGAGGTCACCGTCGAGAGCGCCTCCAGGGTGGGGACGGCTCTCGTCGACGCCCCGGCCACCATGAGCGTCGTGACGTCGCAGACGCTCGAGACGAGCCCGGCGCAGACCTACGCCGACCTGCTGCGCTCGGTGCCGGGCATGAACGTGATCCAGACCTCGGCCCGCGACATGAACCTCACCACCCGCCAGGCCACCTCGACGCTCAACAACTCCCAGCTCGTCCTGGTGGACGGCCGCTCGGTGTACCTGGACTTCTTCGGGCTCGTGCTGTGGGACTTCGTGCCCACCGCCACCTCCGGCGACATCAAGCAGATCGAGGTCGTGCGCGGGCCCGCCTCCGTCGTCTGGGGCGCGAACGCCATGACCGGCGTCATCAACGTGATCACGAAGTCGCCCCGCGAGCACGAGGGCTTCGGCGTGAACCTGAGCGCCGGCTTCTTCGACCGCGACGGGGGCTCGCGGGAGGCCGACGGCACCGGCTACCAGTACAGCGGCAGCTTCTCGTTCGCCGACGCCGTCAACGACCGGTGGTCGTACAAGCTGAGCGCCGGCTACTTCAACTCCGACCCGTACTCGCGCCCCGTGGGCATCGTGCCCCTGGGCTGCCACCCGCTGGCCCCCAGCCCCTGCCGCGACGCCCAGGGCCAGCAGATCCCGGGCACCATCGCGACCGGAGGCGCTTCGTACCCGACGGAAACCGACACCACCGGGAACTTCATCAACAACGGGACGAGCCAGCCGCGGTTCGACCTCCGGGTGGACCAGGACATGAAGGACGACGGCCGCATCACGTACCAGGGCGGCTACGCCTCGACCGAGGGCATCATCCACACGGGGATCGGGCCGTTCGACATCCAGAGCGGCTCCTACATGACCTACGGGAAGGTGCTCTACACGAAGAACAGCCTGCGAATCGGGGCGTTCGGGAACTTCGTGAACGCCGACGCGCCGAACCTCCTGCAGACCGATCCCGACACGCTGAAGCACGTCGTCCTCAAGTTCAAGACCGAGACCTACGACGTCGAGGTCGGCAACTCCAACGTGCTCGGGGGAAAGCACATCCTGACCTACGGCGGCAACGACCGGCGCAACAACTGCGACATCTCGCTCGCCCCCGGCTCCGAGGACCGCAACGAGCTCGGCGCGTACGTCCAGGAGGAGTTCTACGTCAAGAAGTTCCGCGTGGCCGCGGGCGCCCGCGTGGACAAGTTCGGCAACCTCGACAACTGGGTCTTCTCCCCGCGGGTCAGCGTGATGTTCAAGCCCACGCCGGACCAGTCCATCCGCGCCTCCTACAACCGCGCGTTCCGCTCCCCTTCGGTGATCAACGAGTACCTCTCCCAGAGGATCTCGAACCCGCAGGTGACCGACCTCCGCCCGCTCGCCGCGCTGCTCCCGCCCCCGGTGCGCCCGCTCGTGCCGAGCGAGCCCTTCTTCCTGACCGTGCACACCGGCGGGAACACCGACCTCAAGGAGGAGTACATCGACGCCTTCGAGCTCGCCTACACGGGCACCTTCGGCGGGAAGACTACGATCGGCCTCGCCGTCTACCAGAACGACACCGACGACAACATCAACTTCACCTACCTCTACCCGCCGGACGCCACCCTGCCTCAACCGACCTACTACGACGTCC
>JBGPQQ010000489.1:0-2994 GCA_041489115.1 Vicinamibacteria bacterium
GGCGAGGCCGGCACGATTGCCGGGCAGCTCCGCGACGCGGCGCCACTGCGCTTCGGTCTGGACGAGGCCGCCGTCGGCGACGGCCATCGGCCACTTCAGGTCTCCCGCGCGTTTCAAGATTTCTGCGGTCGTCATCGTCGTCTCCTTCATTGCATCTCAAGCGCGCCGGGCCTATCCCCGGCGCGGGCACGTTTGTGCTTCTACGCCAAGAGCTCGCGCACGATGCTGATCGAGCTCGCGCCGAGCTGCGTTTCCAGCGGGAGGCCGAGGTCGCGGGCGATCCGCAGAAGGAGCCGGCCGGCGACCGCCACTTCCCGGTCGCGCGACGTCGACCGCGGCCACAGATCTCGCGGGCCGTTCCACATCGCGGCCCCCAGGCCGGCCTCGAGCGCGTCGCGCATGGCCGCTCGAGTCATGCCGGATCGCGCCTGCGCCTCGTCGACCAATCGCGCCGCGGCCGCGGGCTCATAGCCCTCGTCATTTTCGAAACCCGGCTTCGTCATCAGTTCACCTTTCCGGCCGCTTGGCGGCCGCTCCACCGTCATCATCAGGTCCATGCTCGAGCACGTCGGCCAGGCTCGAGAGGCACTTCGTCAGCTCTGCCGTGAGCCGCTCATGTACACGCGCGGCGTCGCTCTCGGCCGCCAGCTCGCTCGCGATCCGGTCGGGCACGTTCAGGATCGAGTCCCGCACCGTCCGGGCTATCTCGAAGTCGCGACGGTCCTCGGCCGCGCGGTCGATGAGCTTGCCGCTCGCGATCGCGAGCTTCAGCTCTGCGAGCTCTCGCTGGACACCCACGAGCCGGGCGCGCTCTGCGGTGAGGTTCGGGCGCCCGGAGTCCTCCGGTTGCTCGCGCGCAACGAGCCAGCGGCGAAGCGCCGCGACGGGATAGCGTCTGGTTCCGCGTCGACCAGCGACCGGCCCGGGGGCGCCGCGCTCGATCGCGCGATCGAGTGCCCGCGGCGCGATCTTCAACGCCTTCGCGGCCTCGGCTCTTGTCTTCAGCTCCGGCCTCGAGGCCCTCGGCTTCCGAGGGGTCAGCCGCTTCCGTTTCTTCGTCACTGTCGGCTTCATGTTTCCGCCTTCCCCCCTCAAGAAATCGTCTGCCCGCTAGATGAAAGTTGCCACGACTCCACCTGCCCGGCACCGTCTCCGTCGGAGAACCTTCGGCACGGAGGGCGTCACCGCGCCGCGCTCCGTGAGCTCGTCGACGTGCAGCGCGTGCGTGCGCAGCGCGTTCGTCATCGTCTTGCCTCGTGCGCCAGCGTGGCGCGCGCGTTTTCGTGCGCGCTTGCCGTGCGCCCCTCGCGCACGGGGAGGGGGAGGGGGGGCACGGTTAGCCGTACCATCGGTGAGGTCCTTCTGGGGGGGTGTGCTCCTCGCCCTCGTCCTCGAGCGCAGGCTCCACGCGCTCCCGCTCCTCCACGTCGAGGGCGAGGAGCGCCTCCCGGTCGCCGTCCACGAGGCGGGCGCCTTCATGGCGCAGGGCGGCCAGGGTTGCGGCGGGCGTGCTGAAGTGCACGAGCCCGCCGTCCTGCGTCCTCACGGTGTAGAGGGTGGGCATCAGTGCACGCTCGGGAACTCGAGCCCGAACTCGGCGGCCAGGTCGCGGCCCATGAACTCCGCGATCGACAACCCGGCGCCGCGCCGGATGGCCGGCAAGGCCGAGCACAGGGCGTCGAGGGCCTCCGCGTCTCCGGCCTCGCACGCGGCCATGAGCTGCTCGGGCGTGCGCGTCTCCAGCGCCAGCCTCAGCGCGGCGAGCGCGACCAAGTCGTCCGTCTCCTGTTCGACCTTCATTCGTCTCTCCCTTCAATCACGCAGCCGCGGTGCTGGAGCAACCACCCCTCGAGGCGGCGGGAATAGGCGACCGGGTCCGTCTTCGGAAGCGGCGCCCGCCCTTCAGCCCCACAGACCGAGCAGGCGAGGGAGCACCCGGCCACGACGACCCAGGGGAAGAGCTGGTTGACCGGCCAGTGGCCGGCGGGCGGCCGGTAGCGGACCGGGGACCGCGATTCTCTAACCCCCTCTGAGCCCCTGTCCGTAGCGGACCGCGGACCACCCCTAGAGAGGGGGGTGGGTCCGCTTGCTCGCAGAGCGGACCAGTCGGACCCGGGTCCGCTTCGGTCCGCTTCGGTCCGCTTCACGAGGACGCCCCCTCAAGGGTGGCTTCGCCCTCTGGCGTGACTCGGTACGGCTCCCCCCGCCGCCCGGGGAGCATCAGCCGCCCCAGCAGGAGCCGGGAGACGCTGGCGGAGACCCCGGGCTTGGCGCCGCCCACGAGCTCCCGGATGGCGTCCTTGTTCGTGGGGGCGTGGTCGAACACAGCCCGGAGGACTTTCAAGTCGAGGGCGTGGTCTTCCTCCGCCCTGGCACGGTCCTCCGCTGCCTCGACGTCGGCGGTGGTCCTGGTGTCTGTCTCGATCACGCAGCTCGTCATCGGCTGGCCGTGCCGGTCGAGACGGGCGAGGGCGACCCGGCGGCGGACGAGGCGGAGCGGCGCCGGGCGCTCGTCGTCCCGCACCTTGAGCGACCGGAGGGTCAGATAGGCGCTGTGCGTTTCGGGGAGGTCCTCCGTTACCTCGAGGTAGAGGGTCGCGTCGACGTTCCCTCGGAAGGCCGAGGATCCGCGCTCTCTCTTGCGGTGGGTCTCGGCCGAGTCCTGCCAGCCTGCGTGGTGGGCCAGGATGCAGCCGGCCCCGGGCACCGTCGCCATGATCCGACGCACGGCGCGGAGGTAGGCCGAGACGTGCTCGGAGGAGTCCTCGGAGCCCGTCATGCTCGCCCGCACGGTGTCGACCACCACCAGGGCGATCGGCGGGCGCCCCTCGGCGGCGAGCCAGTCGCGAAGGGCGGCGAGCTGCTCCGTCAGGTCCACCTCGCCGAAGGACGCCTCCTCGATGCCGTCACGGCCAACGCGCGGGCTGATGGGGTCCGACGCTCGGAGGACGTGCACGTGCTCGAGCGAGTGGCCGCCTTCGTGGAGAGCTTGGA
>JBGPQQ010000490.1:0-2989 GCA_041489115.1 Vicinamibacteria bacterium
GTTCCCGACGACTGCCCCAGGTAGGCGGCCAGCCCCCCGGCGACGTCCAGCGCGACGACGGCGTTGTTCGCCCGAGTCTGACCCCCGGCGTAGCTGACCGTGGAGGTAGGAGGCAGCGCCTGGTCGCCGGGAAAGAGGCTCAGGTGGCCCGCCATCGAGGGTGAGGTGATCGTGACGTTCAACGAGAGGGCCGTGGCGCCGACCGGGATGCCGCACGTTCCCGCGACGAGGAACCTGCGGCTGGAGCCGGCCTGCAGCGCCGGAGCGGCCAGAGGACCCGCGGGGCCGCGCGTGTCGACGAGCCGGCACGGGGTCACGGTGTAGAAGCCGGAGAACCGCACGGCGTGGAGATAGTAGCTCTGTGAGAAGCATTGCCAGCGCCGGGGGTAGAAGGCGGTCGGCGAACGCCATGCCGGGTCGACGTCCCAGGTCAGGTGGCACTCCTCCTGGTCGAGGACTTGGTACGGACCGCGGGACGGCGGACGCGTCGAGAGAACGGCCGCCTCGCGGAACTTCAGCTGGGCCGAGTAGTCCTTCATGACCTGCAGGGCGGAGCCGTCGTTGGGGGAGGCCACGTTCACGACACGGATACCGTGCCCGGCGAGCAGCGGAACGGCCAGGAGCTGCTGGGCCCGCGGGTCGCTCCGGACGAAGAGCACCCGGCTCCCTTCCGCTTCCCGGGCGACGTCCTCGAGAAAGCGCGTCTGCTCGTTCAGGCCCGGCTGCCGATAGAGGACGGCGTCGTAGGTCAGGTTGAAGCCGAGCCCCGCGAGCGCCAGGACGGCCGCCCCAGCGCGCGGCATCGTCCCGAGCCGCGTCCCGAGAAGCAGCATGACCGAAGGGACCAGAACGGGGATGAAGTAGCGGGAGGCGTAGTAGTTGAACGGCGTGTCGACGCGGAAGAACGTGTAGACGCAGAGAGACCACAACGCCGCCGCGAGAAGAAAACCCATGCGGCCGGAGTCGCACAGCGGGCGCGGGCGCCAGGCCGCCGAGAGCAGGATCACCGGCAGCCCGATCACCGCGGTGGCCAGGGTCATGCTGACGACGTCGAGGTGGGCCAGCGACCTCCAGCCGGCGCCCGCGTACTCGGAGCGCAGGGCCCAAGCCGCGATGTTCAGCGGATCGTGGACGAAGCGGTCGGTCCAGCCGAGCTGGTGGCCCCGGTACGCCGTCCAGCCAGCGATCAGCAGCAGCAGCAGTCGGAGGGCCCACGGGAGCAGGGCTTCCTCGCGCGGTCGCATCTCGAACGGTCGGGGCGTTGTCCGGCCCCGGGTACTCCGGAGAGCGAGGGCCGAGAAGGCGAGCCCGAGAAGGTAGAAGAGCAGCACGGCGGTGAGCCCGACCCGGCCGGGGTTCCCGGCAGGCAGGAAGGCGAACGAGAGCGCGTAGACATCGGTCACGTAGGTGGGGCTGAAGAAGGAGCCGAGAGGTACCCCGACGAGCAGCGCCGCGAAGGCCAGCGTGGCGAAAAGCGCGAGCGGGCGGCTCCCCGAGCGGCGGGCGGCGACGGCCAGCAGGAGGAGCAGCGGGGCGTAGAGGAACGTCGAGATGTGGGTGACGACGACCAGGAGGAAGCCGGCGCACGCCAGCCCGGTTCCCGTCGAGCGGCCCTTTCCGAGGAAGTGGATCACGAACAGGAAGAGGAAGAGCAGGAAGGCCTCGGTGGTCGTGTACTTCGAGAAGAACAGCAGCAGCGGCGATGAGGCGAAGAGCGCCACCCCTATCGCATGGACGAGACCGGCGACCCGCTCCTCGAGGATGAGCCCGAAGAGGACGACGGCCAGGCCGAAGACGAAGAGGCCGGCGCGCTGCAGCTCGTGCACGCCGAAGACACCGGCCCATTGCGCCATCATCAGGGGCCAGCCGGGGTAGAACTGGAAGTGGAAGGTGTTTGGATCGGTCCGCGGGACGTAGGTTCCGGGGAGGTAGTAGGCGGCCCGGTCCCTTACGCGGTCGTCGGCGATCCAGTGGAGGTTGTCCCGGTCGAAGGTCCGTAGCAGGTCGCCCGCGAGCTGCGCCCGCCCGGGGATCACGCCCCGCAGCGTGCCTTCCCGCAGGTGGTGGATGGCGCGGCCGGCGTACACGCCCACGTCCGAGTCCATGCGCAGGGTCGCGAGACGCGGCAGCGCGACCGGGACGACGAGGCAGAGGATCGCGAGCGTTGCGAGCCCCGGCTTCGAGGCGAGCGGCGAGATCAGCCACCCGGCCGGCCCCGTCACGCCGCGCCGGGCCAGGGTCGCCACCGGCAGGACGGCGGTCACCGCCAGCGCGGTGTCGACCCGGAACGCGTCGAACGAGAGGAGGGCCACGGAAACGAGGGTGGAGACTACCGTCTCGACCGAGAGCGCCTCCGCCACGAGGTGGAGGATCGAGCGGGGCCTCTCCGTGGTGGCGAGCAGGAGCAGCCAGGCGGCGACACCCGCCGCCGCGAGCGCCAAGTGAATGAAGTTCATCGGTTCGCCCGGGCCGGGCGAGGGTCGGGATTATAGCCCAGACCCTAAGCGCCGGCCGGGGCGGCCAGCGGGGCGCCGGCCCGCCCGCGCGGCTCACTCGAAGTAGCCGTTGACGTCGACGACCACGTCCACGCTGGCGGAGGCGTCGACACGCCGGGGGGAGACCCGTCGCCCGGGAAGAAGCGCAGGTGGCCGGGGGCCGGAGCGGCCACGACGGTCACGTTCAGCGCCAGCGCTCGGGGGGTCGCGGGGACGCCGCAGCGGCCGGCGGCGCCTAGCCGATCTTGCGCAGTTGACCCTCAGAAACGGGTCTTCTCGGGCCCCGCGTGTCGTGTAAGTAGGCCTGGGTGTTGAGGCGGGGTTTCGAAAAGGGCGTGTAGCACAGAGCTACTCTCTTGTTTTGCGGGCTGCGACGCGAGCAGTCTTGGCCTGCGTGTTTCTCAAGGTCCACCACCGGAGCAAGGACGGCAAGGACCACCGGTACTACTCGCTGGTCGAGTCGGTGCGGACCTCGCGCGGTCCGCAGCACCGGA
>JBGPQQ010000491.1:0-2988 GCA_041489115.1 Vicinamibacteria bacterium
CAGGCGCTCACGAGGAAGACCTGGTCGCCCTCGACGCTGACGGCCACGGACGGCAGCGGCGCCGGCGGCGGACCCGAGACGACCGACCCGTTGGCGGGACTGAACCGCCCGTCGTGGCAGGGACAGACGATCGTGCTGCTCAGGTCGTCGTAGGCGACGATGCAGCCGAGGTGGGTGCAGATGGCCGAGTAGGCCACCACCCCTTGCGCCGTGTTGATCACGATGGCCGGCTTGCTGCCCATCGGGACCACCTTGCCCTTGCCGAGGGGGATGTCGGCGAGGGTCCCGGCGAGGACCTTGCCCCCGCTCCCGGCCACGCTCGACTTCGGGGGAACGAGGAAGGCGGCGACCGGCGCCGCGACCATCGCGAGGCTGGAAACGACCGAGAAGCCCAGCAGCCAGCGCAGGAAACGACGCCGGGGGATTGCCGGCCCCGCGGCGGGCTGCGTGTCCGGGCCCATCTGTCTCTCCTGCGCTCCGACCATGCGGGGCGTGACTGGTGACCGGCGAAGCGTCGCGGGCCGGCCGGCCCGAATCAATCCATCAGACGGCTCCCCCGCCATCTATCCAACGGCACAGGGGCGGTGCAGGCCCGGCCCGAGGGCTCTCGTGCGTAGGTGGTCGGGCGGCGTGGAGCCGCCCGATCCCTGCCCGGCTCAGCCCTTCGAGCCGACCCTGGCGCCGGCGGCGCCCGCCAGCTCGAGCATCCGCTGCGCCGTGTAGGCCGGGCCCTCCTCGCGCGTGAGCTGGGCCAGGACGTCGATCGGCAGCTCGTTGAGGATCGCGCCGTTCGGGTTGAAGAGCACGTGCTCGTCGACCGCGAGACCGAACGCGGAGCCCTCCTTCACCGCGTGGTAGAGGTTCCGCGGCCGGACCGCGTCGCCGGCGTTGATCACGTTGACGCCGGCCGCCCGGAGCTCCCCGAAGAGCGCCGCGTCGGGCCGCGTGTGGCAGGTCACGACGTCGTCGACCTCGAGGGTCGTGCGCCCGAAGTCCTTGTCCTGGAGGACGACCTCGCCGTCCCGGACCTCCGCGACCGTGGTGCTCGTGATCACGGTCACGGGGTGCTTGTACGGCCGCGAGTGGAGCACCTCCGCGTCGCCCTGCGCGAACCGCTTGCGCAGCACGTACATGTGGATGACCTCGCAGTCCGCGGCGAACTCGCGGTTCTCGGTCACGATGGTGACCTGCTTCCCGATGTCGGCGAGGAACGCGGCGGTGTCCGTGGCGGCATAGCTGTCGCCCCACAGGAGGACGCGGGCGCCGAGCTTGCGCATCTTCCGCCCGCCGGGGTGGCATTCGCAGGCGACCTTGGGGCAGGCCATCGCCTCCTCGAAGGGAACCACGCGGGACGCGTCCCCGACGACCTCCGGCACGTAGGAGACGGCGCCGGTGGCGTTGAGAACGAGGTCGAACCCCCGCAGCTCCTCGACGGTCGGCGCGTGGCCCAGGCGGATGTCGACGTGGAGGTCGAGGAGCTGGTCCCGGATCCAGTCCAGGTACCAGCGCATCTTCTCCTTGCCCGGGACCAGGCAGACGTAGAGCATCGCCCCACCCAGCTCGGCATGCTTCTCGAAGAGGGTGACCTGGTGGCCGCGCTCCGTCGCGATGCGGGCCGCCTCCATCCCGGCCGGGCCGCCGCCGACGACGGCCACGCGGACCGGCTTCGCCGTCCGCTTCATCTGCGCGTAGGCGGGGTTGCCGCACGCCGCGTTGATGGAGCAGGCGATCTCCTTCTTCGCCATGAGCGACTCCTGCCAGCACCCGCCGAGGCAGGAGATGCATCTCCGGATGGACTTGACCTTCCCGTACTGCGCCTTCACCGGCCAGTACGGGTCGGCCAGGAGCTGCCGGGCGAGCCCGACGAGGTCTGTCTTGCCCTCTGCGAGGATCTGCTCGCAGTACTCCGGGTCGCGCAGCGAGTGGCTCGTGATGACCGGGATGCGGATGGCCTTCTTCACCGCCTCGGCGGCGTAGGTCGCCCAGCCCTGTGGGTACTGCATGGGGTCGAAGCCGGCGCCCGGGCTCTCCTGGATCCCCATCGAGAGGTCCACCGCCGCGCAGCCGGCCCGCTCGAGCATCCTCGCGATCTCGACCCCTTCCTCGAGGCCGCGGCCGCCCTCACACCACTCGTCGAACGAGTAGCGCAGGAGGACCGGGAAGTGCTTGCCGCACTTCTTCTGGATCGAGTCGATGACGGCGAGCGGGAAGCGCATCCGGTTCTCGAGGCTGCCCCCGAACCGGTCCGTGCGCATGTTCAGGAAGGGGCTCATGAACTCGGACAGGAGGTAGCCGTGTGCGGCGTGCAGCTCGACGGCGTCGAAGCCCGCCTGTTTCACCCGCCAGGCGGCCTCGCTGAATAGGTCGACGAGCTCGAGGATCTCGGCCACGGACGCGGCGCGGATCTCCTTGCCCTTCTCCTCGGCGTTCTCGTAGATGATCTCGTGGCCGGCCGACCAGGGGAGCTTCAGCACGCGGTCGGTAGCGCCCAGGGTGTTGTAGCGCGGGATGGCGCACTGGCGGCCCGGGTGCTGGAGCTGGACGGCGCACTTCGCGCCGTAGCGGTGCATGCTCTCGGCCAGGCGGGCGAGGCCGGGGATGTAGTTGTCGCCGTCCGCCACGAGACACGTCACCGTCGGGCGGCCGGTCTTCATGTCCGGTGTCGTCGCGCCCACGATGACGAACCCGGTGCCGCCCCGTGCGATGTCGCCGTGATGGTGGATGTCGCGCTCGCTCACCTCGCCGTCGGCATGCGAGGAGCTGATGTCCGTCGGCACGTGGACGATGCGGTTGGGGAGTTCCAGGGTCCCCAACTGGAGCGGGCTGAACAGGTGCGGGAAGGCCATGGCCGGATCTCTCCTGGTGACGAGGGCGGATCTCGAGATCTCGATGCTGTCCGGACGGGCCCGCCGCGACAATGCCAGAGCGGGTCGATGAACTGGCAGAAACGGCTGCCTGGGCTTGTCGGCGAGAACGAAACAATCCATG
>JBGPQQ010000492.1:0-2983 GCA_041489115.1 Vicinamibacteria bacterium
CTCCTCGCCTTGCCAGCGCTCGAAGCGCTGCAATCTGGCGGGGCGCGCCGTCAGGCCGAGGCCGAGGTCCGCCGGGCCGGGCCGCTCGGCGTCCGCCTCGTCGGGCGGGACGAGGCCGACTACCCCTCGTGGTTGCGGCGCGTCTACGCGCCCCCGCCCGTTCTCTGGGTCCGCGGCGCCCTCGTCGCGGGAGAGGGCGAGCGGGCGGTGGCGGTCGTCGGCGCGCGCGCGGCGACGGGCCTCGGTCTCGCCTTCGCCCGGACCCTCTCCCGGGACCTCGCGTCGGCCGGCCTGACCGTCGTGTCGGGCCTCGCCCGCGGCATCGACACGGCGGCACACCGGGGGGCCCTCGACGGCCGCGGGCGCACGGTCGCGGTCCTCGGCTCCGGCCTCGACCGCTTCTACCCCCCGGAGAACGCGGCTCTCGCGGAGGCGGTCCTCGGGGACGGAGCCGTGGTGAGCGAGTTCCCGCTCGGGACGGGCCCGTGGAAGCAGAACTTCCCCCGCCGAAACCGCGTCATCGCCGGCTGGGCGCGGGCGGTCGTGGTGGTCGAGGCGGGGGCGAGGAGCGGCGCCCTCTCCACGGCCCGCGCGGCGCTCGACGAGGGCCGGGAGGTGATGGCGGTGCCCGGCCACCCTTCGCAACCCGCCGCCGAGGGCACGAACGGCCTCCTGCGCGACGGCGCCCTGCTCGTGCGGGGGGCGCCCGACGTGCTCGCCGAGCTGGGCTTCACCCCGCCCGACACCGAGAGAGGGCCCGCGGACGAGGTCCTCGCCACCCTCGCCCGCGGCGTGCCCGCGAGCGTCGACGAGATCCAGGCCCGCTGCGGCCTCGCCCTGCCCGCGCTGCTCGCGCGCCTCGCCGAGCTGGAGCTCGGCGAGGCGGTCGTCCGACTGCCGGGGGCGCTCTTCGTGAGGAGCTGACCGCGGCGGCTATACTCGCTTCAGGGAATGGCTCCGCGTGTCACGATCGTCGGAGGCGGCCTCGCGGGCTGCGAGGCCGCGTGGCAGCTCGCCCGTCGCGGCGTCGGCGTCGACCTCCACGAGATGCGGCCGGAGCGGCCGACGCCGGTGCACCGGACGGGCGACCTCGCCGAGCTCGTCTGCTCGAACAGCCTCCGCGGCAACGCCCTCGACCAGGCCGCCGGCCTCCTCAAGGAGGAGATGCGGCGGCTGGGCTCGCTCGTCGTGCGGGTGGCCGACGCGGTGCGGGTGCCCGCGGGCAGCGCCCTCGCGGTGGACCGCGGCCTCTTCGCCCGCCGCATGACGGAGGCGGTCGAGTCGCTGCCCCAGGTGAGGATCCACCGGCGGGAGGTCCTGCGCATCCCCGAGGACCCGGTCACGATCGTCGCCACCGGCCCCCTCACCGCGGACCCGCTCGCGGCGGACGTCGCCGCCTTCGTGGGCCGGACGCACCTGCACTTCTTCGACGCGGTGAGCCCGGTGGTCGAGGCCGACTCGATCGACCTCGCGAAGGCCTTCCGGGCCTCGCGCTACGGCAAGGGCGGCGACGACTACCTCAACTGCCCGCTCGACGAGGCGGAGTACCGGGCCTTCCACCAGGCGCTCACGACCGCGGAGTGCGCGAGCCTCCACGACTTCGAGAAGGAGCTCTTCTTCGAGGGGTGCCTGCCCGTCGAGGTCATCGCCTCGCGTGGGCAGGACACCCTCCGCTTCGGTCCGATGAAGCCGGTGGGCCTCGTCGATCCGCGGACGGGGAGCAGGCCCCACGCCGTCGTGCAGCTGCGGCAGGACGACCTCGCGGCGAGCCACTGGTCGATGGTCGGCTTCCAGACCCAGCTCAAGTGGGGCGACCAGAAGCGGGTCTTCCGGATGATCCCCGGCCTCGAGGGCGCCGAGTTCGTCCGCCACGGGATGATCCACCGGAACACCTACGTGAACGCGCCCCTCACCCTCGAGCCCACCTTCGAGACGCGGCGGAGGAAAGGGCTCTTCTTCGCCGGGCAGATGTCCGGTGTCGAGGGCTACGTCGAGTCGGCCGCCTCCGGCCTCCTCGCCGGCCTCGCCGCCTCCTTCCGGGCGCGCGGCGAGGAGCCGCCCGTCTTCCCGGAGACGACCGCCCTGGGCGCCCTCGGCCGCTACATCGCGCGCAGCGACCCCGCGCACTACCAGCCCACGAACATCGCCTTCGGGCTCCTGCCGGAGCTGCCGCACCGTGTGCGGGACAAGGCGAAGAAGCGCCTGGCGATGGCCCACCGCGCCCTCGAGAGCCTCGAACGCTTCCAGGCTCAGCTCGACACGCCGGGCGGCCTGCCGTCGGCGGAGGCCGCCACGCCAGGCTAGGCCATGCACGCCTCCACTGCCGCTTTCCTCCGTCACCTCGAGCGCGAGAGGAACGCCTCCCCGAACACGATCCGGGCCTACGGCGAGGACCTCGCACAGTTCACCGAGCACCTGCGCCGCGAGCTCGGGCGGGAGCCGCGCCCCGAGGACGCCGACCACCTCGCGATCCGCGGCTTCCTCGCGGAGCTGCACCGGCGCGGGCTCGCGAAGTCGTCCTCGGCCCGCAAGCTCGCGGGGCTGCGCACGTTCTTCCGCTACCTGTGCCGGGAGGGGCGGCTCGAGACGAACCCGGCCCGCGTCCTGGCAACCCCTCGCCGGGACATGCGCATCCCCGCGGTCCTCGACGAGACGCAGGTTCAGGCCCTCCTCGACATGCCCGGCGACGGCCTCGATGCGGTGCGCGGCCGCGCCATCCTGGAGCTGCTCTACGCCACCGGCATCCGGTGCGCCGAGCTCGTCTCTCTCGACACGGGGGAGGTGGACCTCGAGGCGCGCATGGTCCGCGTGCTGGGCAAGGGGCGCAAGGAGCGCGTGGTGCTCTTCGGCCACCGCGCGCAGGAGACGCTGCGCGCGTGGCTCGCCGAGCGGGTGCGTCTCCGGCCGAAGACCGACGCGCTCTTCCTGAACGCCCGCGGCGGGCGCCTCACCGACCGCAGCGTGCGCGCGCTGGTCGCGCGGC
>JBGPQQ010000493.1:0-2952 GCA_041489115.1 Vicinamibacteria bacterium
GAAGCGGGATGTCGTCCCGGCGCTCGCGCAGCGGCGGGACGTCGATGCGGACGACGTTGAGGCTGTAGAAGAGGTCCGCCCGGAACCGGCCCTGCTGCACCTCGGCCTCGAGGTCGCTGTTGGTCGAGGCCACCACGCGCACGTCCACCCGGGTCGCCTGTTCGTCGCCGAGGCGCTCGAACTCGCCGTCCTGGATGGCGCGCAGCAGCTTGGCCTGCCCCGCGGAGGGCATGGTCCCCACCTCGTCGAGGAAGAGCGTCCCCCGGTCGGCGAGCTGGAAGCGGCCCTCGCGGTCGGACGCGGCCCCGGCGAAGGAGCCCCGGCGGTGGCCGAAGAACTCGCTCTCCCACATCTCGAGGGGGACGGCCGCGCAGTTGACCTTCACGAAGGGGCCGGAGGCGCGGCCCGACCGCGCGTGGAGCCGCCGCGCGAGGAGCTCCTTCCCGGTCCCCGACTCGCCGGTGAAGAGCACCACGGAGTCGGTGGGAGCCGCCGCCTCGACCATGCCGACGACGCGCTGCCACGCCCGGCTCTCGCCGATCGACACCTCGGACTGGGCGGCCGCGGCGCTCCGCAGGTAGCGCACCTCGCGCCGCAGCGCCCGGCCCTCGAGGGCGCGGTCGAGGACGACCTCGAGAGCCTCGGGCTCGGCCGGCTTCAGGATGTAGTCGCTCGCCCCGGCCTTCAGGCACTCGACGGCGGAGGCCACGTTCCCGTGGCCGGTCAGGATGACCACCGGCACGTCCGGCGCCACGGACCGCATCCGGCGGACGAGCTCGAGGCCGTCCGCTCCGGGCATCCGCAGGTCGGACAGCACGACGTCCACCGGCGCGCGGCCGAGGTGCGCCAGGGCGTCCGTCACCGACCCGACCGCGCCGGCGTCGAAGCGGCGGGCCCTCAGGATCTCGACGAGAGAGTCGCGCACGTACGCCTCGTCCTCGACCACGAGGACCCGGCCGCGGTTCGCCGTCCGGTCGTTCATCGCCTCAACCCCCGAGCACCGGCAGCCGCATCCGGAAGACGGAGCCACCCCCCGCCCGCGGGACGACGTCGAGGTCGCCGTCGTGCTGCCTCACGATGGTATGACAGATCGAGAGGCCGAGGCCCGTCGAGTCCCGGGTCGAGAAGAACGGCTCGAAGACCCGCTGGCGATCGGCCTCCGGTATGCCCGGCCCGCGGTCGGCGAACTCCGCCACCACGTGGGGGCCCTCGCGGCGCGAGGAGACCCGCACCTCCCCCTTCCCCGGCTGCACCTCGCAGGCGTTCACGATGAGGTTCATCGCCACCTGCCCGAGCATGACGGGGTTGCCCTGGACGACGAGGGGCCCGTCCGAGAGGTCGAGCGTGAAGGCGACGTGCCGGAACTCCTTCCGCGACTGGACGAACTGCTCGGTCTCGCGCAGCACCTGGTTGAGGTCCACCGGCGTCCGCGAGGCCTTCGCCGGGTCGGCGTGGGCCAGCACCTGCCTCACGATCCCGGCCGCCCGCTCGAGCCCCTGCTTCACCGAGCCGAGGTGGCGGGAGGCCGCCTCGACGTCCGCGCGGGAGAGCGCGTCCTTCGCCAGTGTCAGGTAGTTCGACATGCCCTCGAGGGGGTTGTTGATCTCGTGGGCGATGCCGGCGGCGAGGCGGCCGACGGTGGTGAGCCGCTCGGCGTGGAAGAGCTGCCGCTCGAGCTCGCGGACGCGGGCCTCCTCCGCGGCGCGGGCCTCGAGTCCCGCGCGCCGGCGCGCCTGCTGCACGGCGAAGACGCCGAGCAGCAGCGCGAGGCCCATCACCGCGAGGTTCAGGGTGTAGGTGGTGCGGTAGCGGCCCCACACCGGCTCGGCGAGGCCCACGACCGTCCGCTCCGGCTGCGCGCACGAGAGGGTCAGCGGGCCGGGGGCCGACCAGCCCTCGGCGCGGACCGGGGCCTCCGCCTGCACCTCGCGCTCGCCGGCCGGCAGCGGGGCGCGCGGGCCCGCCGGAAAGCGCCCGAGCAGCGTGCCCCTCGCGTCGCGCAGCTGGCACCGCCGCGGGGGATCCGTCGCGGGCTCGCCTAGGTCGAGGAGCGAGGCGGGCTCGACCTCGGTCTCGATCGTCACCCCGCCCGCCAGCGGCCGGGCGGTCTCGCCGTACGGCAGCCGCGCGGTGAGGCGCGCGCGCCTGGGGTCGATCGCGGCGCCTTCCTGGCCCGTGGGGCTCGCCGAGACCCAGAGCACCGGCACCCCGCCCCGGCGGCCGACGTTCTCGAGCGCGCGGCCGTCAGACGAGCGCACGCCGATGCGGACGACCTCGGCGTGGCTGCGGAGGAAGAGGAGGAGCGCGCTCTGCGCGGCCTGCCGCAGGAGCGATGCCGCCGACGGGTCCCGGCCCGCCTCGTCGAGCCGTGCAATCGTGGGCGAGGCGCCGAGAAAGGCGAGGTCCGAGCGCACCCCCGACAGCCGCCCCTCGAGCGCGGTCGCCTTCGCTCCGACGGCGAGGGCGAACGCCCGCCGCGCCTCGTCGAGGGCCCCCTGGCGGGCGACGCGGATGCCCCAGAGGCCCGCCAGGTTCACCGCGGCCACGGCGGCGAGGGCGATTCCGGTGAGCCAGCCGGGGGTGGCGCGCAGGGGCTTCATTCGGTGGGGGCGTGCGCTCGCGGCGCGTCCCCCGCGACTATACCGCAAGGGGGCCCGGCGGGCGGGGTTAGTAGGGGCAGCGGCCGTCGCGGTCCTGGCAGACGCCGCTGTTGCACGAGAGCCCGGACTGGCACGGCACCGACTTGCCGTCGCACGGGGCGTTGAGGGCCGCGCCGCCGGTCGTGGTCCCGCAGGACGCGCTGGAGACGATGTTGCCCTCGCAGAAGCACGGGTCGTTGATGGCGGCGCCCACGATGCACGTGCGGGGAGAGCACGTGAGGACGCCCGTCTCTGAGCTGCCCTTGCCGATCTTGTTCACGCCGTAGAGCAGCCCCAGGCCGACCACGTTGGC
>JBGPQQ010000494.1:0-2940 GCA_041489115.1 Vicinamibacteria bacterium
AGAGCCGGCCGAGACCGGACTCCTGGCTCTCCCGCCTGATCGCGCGAAGTGCCTCGAGCCCCCGCGCGCGCCGGACGGTCTCGAGGGTCTCGTCCGATCGTGCTGGCGTCCGTGGGGATGAGCACCGCCACGGGGCGTCCGTTGACGCGGGAGTGGACATCTGATGCATGATGCGAGATGCTGAAGCCCATGAGGACCACTCTCGAGATCGACGACGACGTCCTGCAAGCGGCGAAAGACCTGGCGGCCAACCGGAAGACGACCGCCGGGAAGGTACTGTCGGAGCTGGCGAGGAAGGCGCTCGAGCCGAGGAGCCGGCCTCGTGTGCGGAACGGGGTCCCCCTGCTGGCCCGACGTCCCGCGGGAGGGCCCAAGCCGACCCAGGAGCTCGTCAACCGGCTGCGTGACGAGCCGTGAGACGGCCGGCTCTGCTGGACGTGAACCTCCTCGTCGCCCTCTTCGACCCCGACCACGTCCATCACGAGGCGGCGCACCGCTGGTTCGGAGCGGAGAAAGCCATGGGCTGGGCGACCTGCCCGCTGACCGAGAACGGGCTGATCCGGCTTCTCTCGAACCCCGCCTACTCGACGGCCCCCGAGCGCCCCGGCAACGTCGCCGACCGCCTCCGGGCTTTCCGCGCCAGCGGCCATCACGAGCTCTGGCCCGACGACGTCTCGCTCTCCGATGCCGGGTTCTTCAGCCTGGCCGTCAGCCACCGCCAGCTCACGGACGTCTATCTGCTGGGGCTCGCCAAAGCCCACGGCGGCCGGCTGGCCACGTTCGACCGCTCCATCCCCCTGAAGGCCGTCCGGGGCGCCGGCCCCGAGCACCTGGTCGTGATCGAGGCCTGAAGGCCGCGAGGCTGCGGATCCCCCGGCGCCCGACGCGACGGGAGCACCTCGGATGACCCGGCCGGCCCTCGTCACTTCTGCTGGTAAATCCTCACGTAGTCGATCAGGTAACGGTGGGGGAAGCGGGAGTCGTCGATGCCCTTCTGCCCGCCCCAGGAGCCGCCGATCGCGAGGTTGAGGAGCAGGTACTGCGGCTTGTCGAACGGCCACGCCCGCGAGCCCGTGCCCTCGTTCCTGAACGTGAAGTACTTCTGGCCGTCCACGAAGACGTCGATGTGGTCGGTGTACCACTCCATGGCGTAGACGTGGAAGTCCTCCCACGGGTTCGCCACGGTGACGTTGGCGGTCTTTTGAGTCCCGATCGTGTGGTTGTAGGCGGCGGTGTGGACGCTGCCGAGGATGCGGAGCGGATCGAAGCCAACGTTCTCCATGATGTCGATCTCGCCGCAGGCCGGCCAGCCGACCTGGTCGATGTTCGTCCCCAGCATCCAGAGGGCGGGCCAGGTGCCGTTACCGGTGGGCAGCTTCGCCCGCACCTCGACCCGCCCGTACTGGAACTCGAACCGCCGGCGCGTGTTGACGCTGGCCGAGGTGTAGGCGTAGCCCTGATACGCCTCCTTGCGTGCCTCGATCACCAGGTTGCCGCCCTCGGCCCGGACGTTCTCGGAGCGCGAGGTGTAGTACTGCTTCTCGTCGTTGCGGAGGTAGCCGATCTCGAAGCCCCACTTCGCGGGGTCGAGGGCGCCGGGCGTCTCGAACTCGTCCGAGAAGACGAGCGTCCACCCGGCGGGAGCGGGGGCGGGCGTGGGCGTGGGAGACGAGGTAGCGGGCCCCTCCGAGGATTCGCCGCCGCCGCAGGCCGCGGCGGTCGAGAACAGGAAGGAGAAGAAGGCGGCGTGGAGCCGCGGGCGGATCGGCATGGAGCACCTCCCGGCCGGGCCACCGGGAGGCGGCCCGGCCCGTTTGGGAGGTGATTCTACTTCCTGTTCTTCAGGAGGTCGCGGATCTCGGTGAGAAGCTGTACGTCCGCGGGGGGCGGCGCCGGCGCCGCCGGCGCCGCGGCGAGCTTGGCGGCGAAGCCGGCGAAGGGCCGAACGATGAAGAAATAGACGACCCCGGCCTTCAGGACGAAGTTGATGACCGCCGACAGTACGAGGCCGATCTTGAAGGGCCCGAAGAGCAGCGCGTTCTCGAGCTGCTTCACGTCGCCCGGGGCGAGGACCGCGATCAGCGGGTCGATGATCCCCTTGATGAGCCCGTCCACCACGCCGTTGAAGGCGACGCCGATGATCACGGCGGAGGCGAGCTCCACCACGTTGCCGCGCATGAGGAAGTCGCGGAACCCCTTGAGCATGTTTTCCTCCGTCGAGGCGCGGAGTCTAGCACGCGGGCGTGGTGTCGGCCGTGGGATGATCGGCTCATGACGCGATCTGCCTCGACCCTCACGGCTGTGGCTTTTCTGGCCTCGTGCGCTCCCGCGTTTGCCCAGAAGCCGATCCTCCCGGACTTCCACGCCGACCCGTCGGCGCACGAGTGGGACGGGCGCTACTGGATCTACCCCTCGCACGACCTGGCCGGCAGCCACGACTGGGAGATGGTGGACTGGCACGCCTTCTCGTCCACGGACCTCGTCGAGTGGACCGACCACGGCGTCATCTTCAGCCTGAAGGACATCCCCTGGGCGAAGAAGTGGGCCTGGGCCCCCGACGCGATGAAGCGGAACGGGAAGTACTACTTCTACGTCACCGCCGACGATCAGGTCGGCGTCGGCGTCTCCGACAAGCCGTACGGGCCCTTCGAGGACCCGCTCGGCAAGCCCCTCATCGCGCGCGGCGAGTCGGGCACGCGCGTGATGGACCCGGCCATCTTCGTGGACGACGACGGCCAGGCCTACCTCTACTTCGGCCAGAACGCGGCGCGGGTGGTGAAGCTGAAGGAGGACATGGTCACGCGCGACGGGCCCATCGTCGAGATCCCGCTCCAGGGCTTCCACGAGGGGATCTGGATGCACAAGCGGAACGGGCTCTACTACCTGTCCTACTGCTCGCTCCAGGGGGACGGCGAGCTCAAGAACAAGCTCGCCTACTCG
>JBGPQQ010000495.1:0-2929 GCA_041489115.1 Vicinamibacteria bacterium
CCGTGCATCACTGCGCGCGGGCCTCCCGGCTCGTACGTGAGCGCCCGCTCGGCGCGCACCGGGTGGTGCAGGCCGGCGGTGGCCTTCCACGGCACGGAAGCCGCGGCGCAGGCCGTGATGAAGCGGGCCAGGGCGGCGGGATCGGGGATGGCGTCCGGCACGACGCCACCGGTGCGGGCCTTGGCCCGCGCGCCGCGGCGGCGCAGGGTGGAGAGCAGGCCGCCGAGGTCGTCGCCGAGCGGCACCTCGACGAAGGCCGTGAGGCCGGACGGCAGCGCCTCCAGCGAGGCGTCGGCGTCTTCCGGGCTGGCCGCCTTCAGCTCGACCGCGTCCACCACCGCCCGCCCCGCGTGCGACCGGTTGAACGACGTCACGAGCGACGAGTCGCCGTGGGCGTCGGCGCCGAGCAGCGCGCTGAGGCGCCACGGCTCGCCGGTGCCCGGCTCGGGCAGGTGCGCGTCGGCGGCCCGGGCGAAGTCGCGCAGCCGCGCGGCGGGCAGGACGAAGCGGCCGAGCATCCACGCCTGCGGCGAGCGTCGCCATCGCGCGTACTCGGCGACCGCCTCGTCCATCGACAGCGCGGCCGGCGGGAAGAGGCCGGCGTAGTCCACGAGCCCGGCCAGGAGCCCCTTGGCCGAGGCGCTGGTCACTGGTCGCCCCGGCCGGACGGCGGATCGAGCCACGAAAGCTGGTAGGTGGGATCTTCGATGGCCAGCGCCTCGCGGCTCACGAGCAAGGGCCGGAAGGTGTCCACCATCACCGCGAGCTCGTCCGTGCTCTTCGCGCCGATCGACTCCTCGGTCTTGCCCGGCTGCGGACCGTGCGGAAGCCCGTCGGGGTGGAGCGTGATCGAGCCGAGCTCGATGCCCTTGCGACTCATGAACTCCGCGTTCGCGTAGAAGAGCACCTCGTCCGACATCACGTTCTGGTGGCTGTAGGGCGCCGACACCGCGTCGGGCTCGAAGTCGTACGGCCGCGGGCAGAACGAGCAGATGACGAAGTTGTGGCCCTCGAAGGTCTGGTGCACCGGCGGCGGCAGGTGCACACGGCCCACGCGGGGCTCGAAGTCGTGGATGCTGAACGCCCAGGGGTAGAAGTAGCCGTCCCAGCCCACGACGTCGCAGGGGTGGTGCGGCATCACCATCTCCACGAGGCGGTTGCCGCTCTTCACCACGATCGGGAACTCGCCGGTCTCGTCGTGGGTCACGAGGCGCTCCGGGCGGCGGATGTCGCGCTCGGAGAAGGGGGCCATCTCGGTGAGCTGGCCGTGCTCGTTGCGGTAGCGCGCCGGCGTGCGGACGTATCCGGCGCTCTCGATGACGAGGAGGCGCGTGGGTCCCGGGCCGAGGCGCCAGCGGTGCAGGATCCCGCGCGGGATGACCACGTAGTCGCCGGGCCTGTAGGCGAGGTCGCCGAAGGACGACTCGAGGACGCCTTCACCCTCCACCACGAACACGACCTCGTCGCCCTGAGCGTTGCGGTAGAAGAAGGCGTCCTCCTTCCGGGGGCGCGCCATCGAGATCGCGACGTCGGCGTTGAAGAGGAGCGGCACGGGGTCGAGCACCGGGCTCGGCCCGGTGGCGAGGCCCGAGGTGCGGAAGTGCCGGTGCCGCACCACGCGCTCCGGCTCCGCCACCCAGTCGAGGCCGCGGATCGGGCGAACGCTCTTCACCGCCGTGGGCAGGCGCAGGTGGTAGAGGAGCGACGAGGGCCCGGTGAAGCCCTGGTTGCCGACGAGCTCCTCGTAGTGGAGCGAGCCGTCGTCCTTGCGGAACGCGACGTGGCGCTTGCGAGGCACGCGCCCCAGCTGGTGGTAGATGGGCATGGGCTCTCCGGGAACGAGGGTTCCATTCTATGGTCGGTTCGCCCTGATGCCGCGGCTCGGTCTTGACATACCATCATGATGTGATTACACTGCGCCATGGTTCGAACGCAGATCCAGCTCACCGAGGAGCAGGTCCGTAGGCTCCGGAAGGAAGCCCGGCAGCAGGGCGTCTCGTTCGCCGAGGTGATCCGCAGGTGCGTCGACAGCAGCCTGGCAGGGGAGAAGGCCGACAGGGCGAAGCTCTACGAGCGAGCCGCGGGGCTCGTCGGGCGCTTCGCCGACTGGAAGGGCGCGAGCGACCTCGCCCGCGCCCACGACCGATACCTCGACCGGGCCTTCGAATGATCCGCGTCTTCCTCGACACCTCGGCCATCCTGGCGCTGCTCAACCCGAAGGACGAGCACCACGGCCGGGCCCGCCGGGTGCTCGAGACGCTCCGGGCCCAGGAAGCCGGCCTCGTCACGACCTCGTTCGTGCTGGTCGAGACCTACGCCCTCATCGCCCGCCGGATGGGGCTCGCGGCAGTGCGGGCAGTTCGGAACGACCTCGTGCCGCTGCTGGACGTCGTGTGGGTCGAGGCCGGCGCTCACGAGGCGGGGCTGGACCTCCTCCTCGAGCGGAAGAAGCGCGACCTGAGCCTGGTGGATGCGGTGTCCTTCGTCGTCATGCGCCAGCAGCGGCTGGAGCACGCGTTCGCCTTCGACCCCCACTTCGAGGACGAGGGCTTCTCGCTGCTGCGCTAGCGCGCCCGTCACCAGGTCGGCACGTCCTTCCAGCCGGGGAAGGGGCCGACGTCGATCGGCCAGCCGATCGAGTCGCCGGGTGACCGGACCACCCTCAGGTTCATCAGCCCGCGGGTGGCCGCGTCACATCCTATAAATGCAGTTATAATATGTGACAAGAGGAGACACGCCTGTGGCCCTTTCCGCCGAGGCCGCCCAGGTCCTGAGGGAGCTGAATCCGTGGTGGGGGGAAGCCGGGACGGTTCGCCCCGAGCCCCCACCGTACAGACGCCCTCTCGTCGCGGACCTGGGCCGGCGCCTGCAGCGTCCCCGCGGCCTGATCGAAGTCGTCAGGGGGCCGCGCCAGGTCGGGAAGACGACC
>JBGPQQ010000496.1:0-2925 GCA_041489115.1 Vicinamibacteria bacterium
CGAGGCGACGCAGGTGAAGAACATCTGGACGCCCAGCGGCGAGTGACGTCGCCGTGACCTCAAGGCCGGGCCACCGGGCCGGATGGCACATCGTCCGGGGGTGTGAGGAACCAGGAGGGTCGCCCATAGGCCGGCCTCGCTGCCCCTTCCGCGTAGTGCGCCGCCAGCCCTTCGATCACGTCCACGATGCGCGTCAGCTCCGCGTAGTGGATCTTGTCCGCCTCGTCGCCCGGCCCGTGATAGTCCGCGTGGAGGTCGGTGAAGAAGCTGACGACAGGCACCCCGAAGCGCGCGAAGTGGTAGCTGTCGAGGAAGTAGGCGAGGCGCAACAACGGCGTCTTGTCCGGCTGAACTTCGAGGCCCTGTTGCCGGCCCACTGCCACGGCGCGCTCGAAGAGCGCGTCGCTCCCGGGGGCGAGCGCGATGACACTCCCCGCCGATCGGCCCACCATGTCCACGTTGACGTCGACCACGACCTGCTTCCAGGGCACCAGCGGGTGCAGGGCGTAGTGCGCCGAGCCCAGCAGCCCCATGTCCTCGCCGGCCGTGAGAAGAGCCAGGACGCTCCGACGCGGCCGTGGCCCGGCTGCCAGCCGCCGCGCCACCTCAAGGACCGCCGCCGTTCCGGAGGCGTTGTCGTCGGCTCCGTTGAAGATGCCGTCCTGCCCCGCCGGCACGTCCGTCCGCCCCACGTGATCGAAGTGCGCTGAAAGGACGACCCAGTCGTCGCGAAAAGACGGGTCGGTGCCGCGGAGGATGGCAACGACGTTGCTCGCTCGACCCCGTTCGGGTTTGGTGTCGACGGCGAGCTCGATGGTGGCGGGAATCTGGCGTGTGGTGCGCCCAGGTTCGCGCAGGCGGCGCTGCACCTCCGCGTAGCTTCCGCCCACGGCCGAGGCGAGCGTCCGGTCGAACGCCGCCGGCGTGATCACGAGGGCGGGGCCGGCGGCCATGGCCGGACGGTCCCCGAGCTCGGGCAGTGATGCCATCGCGCCTGTGGCGACGTGACGCCAGAAAGCGGCTTCGACGCTCGGCGGAGGAACCGCGGCCGACGCGAACTCCTCGCTCACGTACACGAACATGCGAGCCCCTCTCACCGTCGCGCTCACCGACTTGCCGAGCAGGCGGTCCGGCGAGTGGAGCGCGGTGGGATCGAGCGGCCACGGGGCGCCGAGCATGGCCAACACCGCCTTGCCGGCGACGTCCAGCCCCGCGTAGTCATCCACGCCCTTCTCGGGCAGAAAGACGCCGTGCCCGGAGAACACGAGGTCGTAGCGGACCGTGCCGCGCCTGGCGTCGAACGCGATCGGGATGAAGATGTACTCGTCCGGCTCGAGGGCGACGCCATTCAAGGCCACCCGGTATCGCGCCTTCGCCGGCACGATCGTGGCCAGCTCGTGGGCCTGGAAGTAGCTGTCGCCGGCGCCGGGCTCCCACCCGGCGGCGCGCAGCTGGCTCGCGAGATAGAGCGCGGCGACATCGAGGCCGCGGCTCGGCGTCGCGCGGCCCTCGAGAAGATCGTCGGCCAGGAAGCGCAGGTCCGCCTCGATCCGCCTCTGGGCCCCGGGGTCGGGGATCGCCGGGTCGTCGGGCGCCGCCGAACGGCCGGCCGCGAGGCCGACGACCAGTACCCCCGCCAGGATGAGCATGGACCGCATGGTCACCTCCCCTGCAGTTGCGCAATCGCCTTCGTGGGCGTCGATAGCTTTGGCTTGTCGCTCGTTTACGGCCGTGAACCCGGCGGCGTCAATGAGCCGTACAGCTCACTCCTTCCGGAGCCGGCTGGGGGCTCGTGCTGCCGCGTCGCCTACGAGCGGGCCTCGAGGTGCCGGAGCGCCTCCTCGGCCTCGCGGCGGACGACGAACGCGCGGTCCCACTCGTGGGCCTCGTCCCGACCGAGGATGCGGAGGACGGCGAGGCGCACTCGTTGCTCCTGCGCTGCGGTCAGGTAGCCGAAGCGCGCCAGCTTCCCTAGGCTGCGCACGGCCTTGGCGCGGACTGCGGGCTGCACGTCGGACAGCGTCCGGAAGAGCACCTCGAAGATCTCGGTGCGGCGATCCTCGGCGAGCTGGTCCGCCGGCACGGCCTCGGCGATCTTGCCCAGGGCCCGGGCCGCGCTGTCGCGGACCTCCTTATCGGGGTGCATCAGCGACCCGATGACCTCGGGGAGGGCCTCCCGCACCGCCGGGTCGCGGACCTTTCCCACCGCGAAGAGAGCGAACGAACGGCTGTAGCCGTCCTCGGTGGCGATGACCCGCCGCAGGGCCGGGAGCGCCGCGTGTCCGATGGCGGCGAGGGTCCGGGCCAGGTAGAGGTGGCTCTTGATGTCGGAGCCCTTCATGAGCTCGAGAAGCTGCGCGACGACGCGCGGGCCTTGGGCGGCCAGGACCTCGACGGCCCGGTCGAGGAGCGGCTGCAGGTCGGGCCGGTCGGCGGTGTCGACGTAGAAGAGCGAGCAGAGCTCTTCCACGGCCCCGCGGAAGTCCGCCTCGGGCAGGCTCGCCATGCGCGCCCGGAGGTACTCGAGACCCTCCCCGATCGCGTCCGGGCGATCGCTCTGCAGCGAGCGAAGGGCGGCGGACAGGCTGTCCAGGGTCATGGAACCTCCGGGAGCTCAGCCGGCGAAATACGAGGGCTCATTCCCGGGCCTCCACTTGATGTTGCAGCCCAGGCTCGGCCTCTGGACCTCGGGCGCCGGGCGGCCGTCGAGAACGGCGTCGAGGGCTTTCCGCAGGTCCGCCCCGGTCACCGGCACGGCGTTGCCGGGCCGGCTGCCGTCCATCTGCCCGCGGTAGAAGAGCCGCCGTTCGCGGTCGAAGACGAAGAAGTCCGGAGTGCACGCGGCGCCGTAAGCCTTCGCCACGTCCTGCGCCTCGTCGAAGACGTAGGGGAAGGTGTAGCCGGCCGCCTTCACCTCCTGCGCCA
>JBGPQQ010000497.1:0-2919 GCA_041489115.1 Vicinamibacteria bacterium
CGAAGACCGCGGGGTCGGTGCGGAAGGCGATCTCGAGACCGCCCGCCGGGACCGTCTGGCCCGCCTTCGCCCACTCGCCGCGCGCGACCTTGACCGCCTTCGTCTCGAAAGCGGTGCCGGCCACGACCCCGTCGTGGAGCGCGTGGTTCCAGCGCTTCTCGAAGTCGGCATCGCCCAGCTGCGCCTGCCAGTGAGCGCGCAGCGCGTCGTGGCCTTTCGCCTCGCCCTCCCCGAAGGCCGCAAGGAACTCGATCTCGGAGAGCGTGTTGTAGAGCGGCGCGATGAGCGGCTGGACGATCGACACCGTGCCGTCGGCGGCGCCCAGGTCGCCCCAGCTCTCGAGCCCGTGCGAGGCGGGCAGGTGCCAGTGGCAGCGCTCGGCCGTCTCGTCGAGGTAGAGGCCGTGGTGGATGCGGAGCGGCACCTTGTCGAGCGCCTCGGCGATCTTCAGGTCGGCGGGGGCCGCGTAGGCCGGGTTCGAGCCGAGGACGACGAGCATCTCGACCGCGCTCTGCCGCATCTCGCCGACGAGGGCTTTGAAGGCCGCCGTTTCGCCGACCGGGGCCGCCTCGGCGGGAGCGGTGTAGGTAACGGTCGTGCCCACCGCGCCCAGGGCCTCGTTCACCGCGTGGGCGATCGCGTGGACGGCCGGTGGCTGCGACTCGCCGGCGATCACGAGGGCCTTCGCCCCCGCGCGCTTCAGGTCCTTCACGATCGGGCCAACCCAGTCGTGGGCGACGCCGCCCTCGACCGCGACGCCCACGCCCGCCGCCACGGCACGGGCGAAGCCCTCGATCTCGGAGCTGCGGAGGGCGAGGCGGTGGTCGGCGGAGGCGCCGGTGGACGTGGGCGAGCCCTCGACCACGTAGAGTCTGTTCATCTCCGGCTTCTCGCCGCCCGGCTTGCGGCGCGAAGCGAACTCGCGCACGAGGCGGAGGCTCGCCGGGTGCGAGGAGGCGAAGTCGGCCTCGAGGCTCAGGATCACGTCGGCCTGGTCGAAGCGGTACTGCGGCTCGACCGGCTCGCCGAAGGCCAGGACGGCGCCCGCGCGCGCGTTGTCGCGGCCGGCCGGCTCCCAGCTCACCCACTTCGCCGCGGGGAAGGCGGCGAGGATGCCGGCCATCTGCGCGGCGAAGGTTGGCGACGTCACGCGACCGGTCAGGAAACGCAGGCACGCGCCCCCCTTCGCCTTCTGCTTGTCCAGAGCGTCGTGGAGCGCGGTGCGGAAGTCGCCCCAGGTGCGGTCCTCGCCCACGTAGAGGACCGTCTTCGACCGGTCGGGGTCGTAGAGGCCGAGCACGTGGGCCTGGCCGAAGACGTCCGACGCGCCGAGGCTCGCCGGGTGGTCGGGGTTGCCCTCGACCTTCGTGGGCCGGCCCTCGTGGCTCTCGACGAGGATGCCGCGCGCGTAGCCGTCATGGCCGGCCGCGGTCGCGAAGAAGAGCGGCCGCCCCGGCACGAGCTGCTCGGGCTGTCGGACGTACGGGAGGATCTTCTCCTCCGGCTGCTTCGCGCAGGCGGTGAGGCCGGCGAGGGCGAGCGAGGCGCCCATCAGGGTCATGAACTCGCGGCGGCCCTTCGGATCCTCGAACATCGAGGCCTGCTCCGGGAACTCGCGGTGCAGGAACTCGAGGAACGCGGGCGCGTCGGCGAGCTCGTCGAGGCTCTTCCAGTAGCGGCGCGGGCCCGCCGCATCAGGCTTCCGGCGCACGCCGGGGAACTCCACGGGGACGGCGGGGACGTGTTCCTGGCTCATCGGTGGCAGGTGGAGCAGGTGACCTGTGTCTTGACCTTGTATTCCGCCGCGAGCCTGCGCCCCAGCGCGAGCTGGTCGGCGGGGGGCTTCCACGCGACGCTGTAGACCTCGCTCTTCGGGCGGAGGTACTTCTCGGGCTGCCGGTGGCAGTCGAGGCACCACTCCATGAGGAGCGACTTCTCCTGCCAGACGTAGCTCATCTTGTCGACGGGGCCGTGGCAGGTGGTGCAGCCGACACCCTTGTTCACGTGGGCGCTGTGGTTGAAGTAGACGAAGTCGGGCAGGTCGTGCACCTTCACCCACTCGATGGACGTGTCGGTGCGCCAGCTCGCGCGGACCGGCTCGAGGGTGGGGCTCTGGTTGAAGATCTGGGAGTGGCAGTTCATGCACGTCTTGGTCGGCGGAATCCCGGCGGTCGCCGACTTGTCGACCGCCGTGTGGCAGTAGCGGCAGTCGATGCCCATCCCGCCCACGTGGTGCAGGTGGTAGAAGGGCACGGGCTGCTCCCGGGCCTCCTTCTGCCGCGTCACGTAGGCCGAGCGGGGGAAGACGAACATCACGATGCCGGCCACCGTCGCGGCCAGGAGGCTGCCGAGCACGATGCTCGCTTTCGCGATCTGGTTTGCGGACTTCGGGAAAACCTGGGCCATGTCCTCGCTACGTCACAGACTTGCCAGCTATCGCTTGCCTCAAAGTCTTTCTTTGCTGGCCTTTGGGACTGGACCCACTGATCTAGGCGCAGGGGCCCCAAATAGGCCAGAGAGACTAGTACACGCCCGCCGGAGCGTCAACATGTCATCCCGAGGGCGGTTCCTTGCCGGCGCCCGAGGGATAGTTGAGCCTCACGGGAAGGCCTTGCTCTCCCATCCAGAGAGGACGACGTCCTTCCCTCTGGGGGGGCTCCGCCCCCCCAGTCCCCCCGGTGGCTACGTCCCGAACAGCCTGTCGCCGAAGTCGCCGAGGCCCGGGAGGATGTACTTGTGGGCGTTCAGCTCGCGGTCGAGAGCCGCGGTGTAGACCTCGGCCTCCGGGTGCGCCTTCTCGAGGTGCGCGATGCCCTCCGGCGCGGCCACCACGCAGAGGAGCCGCACCCGGTGCGCGCCGAGGCCGTTCAACCCGTCGATCGCCATGGCGGCGGAGCCTCCGGTCGCGAGCATCGGGTC
>JBGPQQ010000498.1:0-2904 GCA_041489115.1 Vicinamibacteria bacterium
CGCCACTCTTCGGCGTTCGTGCCGACCCCGAAGCCGCCCTTGCTGAAGTCGAAGCCGCCGCCCTTGTTCGACTGGCCGAGCCCCTTCGCCGAAATCAGGATCTCGCCGGTCGTGGCGTCGATGACGCGCGCGGTGAGCGCCACATCGCTCTTGGTCTTCTTGCCCCCGAGGCCGATCCCCTTGACCCGAACGCCCCCGCCGCGGGCCTCGGTGGAGAACTTCGTGATGGACCCGGCGAGGATGTATTTCACCCCGAGCACCTTGCCGATCTTGGCCAGCTTGGCCGCGCTCGGGTCGGCCCGGTCGCTCGCCGCGAAGTCCTGCTCCGCGAGCACAGTGTCGAGCTTCTTGCGCTCGATGACCCGGAAGGAGCCGTCGTTCACGAGGGCGTCCACGACCTGGTCGGCCATGCCCTTGCCGATGTCGTACTGGCCCCACCAGTTGTTGATCGTCCCGTAGTCGAAGTCCATCACCGCGATTTGCGGGCGCTTCGACTGCGCCTCCGCCGAACCGACTATCCCCGCCACCGCCAGCGCGGCGACGAGGCCCAGGATCAGCTTCAACCTCATTCCCCCTCCTCTGACAAGATGCAGTGTATCAGTGTAGCCGACAGATCCTCGTACGAGCAACGGCGGAGTCGGGACATGATCGCCGTCACGTTCCGGAACGCCGCAGCTCCTCGAAAAGCTCCTTCTGCCGATCGGTGAGCCTCCGGGGCAGGTCCACGGCGAGCGCCGCCAGCATGTCTCCGCGCTCGCCCCGCGCCCCGAGCTTCGGCAGCCCGTGGCCGCGAAGACGGAACACCTGCCCCGCCGGGGTCCCCGCGGGGATCTTGATGCCCACGGGCCCCTCGAGCGTCCTCACCTGCGCCTCGCCGCCGAGCACGGCGGACGTCAGCGGCGCGCGCACCGTCGTCTGCAGGTCGTCTCCCTTGCGCTCGAACGTGGGGTCGGGCGCGATGCGCACCCGCAGGTAGAGGTCCCCGCGCCGGCCGCCCGCGCCCTTGCCGCCCTCGCCGGCCACGCGCACGCGCGACCCCTCCCGGACGCCGGGGGGGATCTTCACCTCGACGCGGCGGCGGGAGCCTCGCACCGCGACCTCGCGCGTGGTGCCCCGGAACACCTCGGCGAGCGTCAGCTCCACGTCGCCCTCGGCGTCGGTGGCGGGGCTTGAGACCTCCTCGTCGCCTCCGAACCCGCCGAACCCGCCCCCCCCGCCGAAGAAGGTCCGGAAGAAGTCGGAGAAGCCTCCCGCCCCGCCGAGGTCCTCGAAGTCGACGCGCACGCCGCCGCCCGGCCAGGGCTGGCCCTGCCCCCCGCCGCGGCTGAAGGCGTTCCAGTTGGCGCCGAGCTCGTCGTAGCGCTTCCGCTTTTCCTTGTCGCCGAGGACCTCGTTCGCCTCGTTGATCTCCTTGAACCGGGCCTCGGCCTCCTTGTTGCCGGGGTTGACGTCGGGATGGTGCTTGCGGGCGAGCTTGCGGTACGCCGCCTTGATCTCCTTCTCGGAGGCGCTCTTCGCGACGCCGAGGATGCGGTAGTAGTCCTTGTATTCCATGGCGGTTCCGCTTCCGAATATAGCTCTATACTGCCCGCATGGAGGTCCGCGACGCGTCCGCTCTCGTCACCGGCGCCGGCCGGGGCATCGGCCGGTCGATCGCGGTGGCCCTCGCGCGCGAGGGCGCCCGCCTGACCGTGGTGGCCCGCTCGGCCTCGGAGCTCGACTCGCTCGTCGAGGAGATCGAGACCGTGGGCGGGCGCGGCATCGCCTTCGCCGGCGACCTCCGCAGCCCCTCGGCCTGCGAGGGGGTCGTGGCGACCGCCGTGAACTGCTTCGGCGGCCTGCAGATCCTCGTCAACAACGCAGGCGTGGGCGTCTTCTCGAACGTCGCCGACACGACCGACGAACAGTGGGACGCGGTTCTCGGCACGAACCTCACCGCGGTCTTCCGCCTGACCCGCGCGGCGCTTCCCCACCTGAGCCACCACGGGGGGCACGTACTCATGATCTCGTCCCTCGCCGGGACGAACCCCATCGCCGGCATGGCGGCCTACTGCGCCAGCAAGGCCGCGCTCGACCACTTCGCAGCCTGCCTGATGCTCGAGGTGCGGCAGAAGGGCGTCAAGGTCACGACCATCGCCCCGGGATCGGTGGACACGGCCTTCGCGGGGGTTCCCCGGCCGCCCGACACCTCGTGGATGCTCACCCCCGAGGACGTCGCACAGACCGTCGTCGACCTCCTCCGCATGCGCGGCGGCGCCCACTCCAGCCGCGTCGAGATGCGGCCCGCCAAGCCCCAGAAACGGTAGGCGGCTGGCTTCGGAGTCCCCCAGGGTGGGGACTGGCCTCCGGGGACCGGCTTCGTAGTCCGGCAAGGTGGTCACTGGCCTGCCCCTAAGCCTAGGCAGTACCTGGCTTTCCTTGTTCTCGGGGGGCCCCCGCCCCCCGAACCCCCCGGGTTGTCCGGGCAGGGCTCTTGTGAAAAAGCGAAAATCAGGCGAAACTCTAGACCTGATCTGACCGTACTGCATCGTAGGCTGGGCTCGGAGGACTACGAACCGTGCTGATCATTCAGTTTGCCGCCGCCGTGCTCCTGCTCCTCGGGAGCGGCCTCATCTTTCGGGCCCTGATCGCGATCGACGCACCCCATCGGCCCTCGTCGGCCGTGCGCCCCCTGCGCCGGCTCGCGGAGCCGGAGCCCGAGGTTCACCTGCCCCGGGCGGCCTGAGGCTGCATGCTAGACTTCGGGGTCCGGCCGTCCCCGACCCTGTGGTGCAGAGGCCCAGCACGCCACCCTTTCAAGGTGGAGATCGAGGGTTCGAATCCCTCCAGGGTCGCCAGCGCGGCGTCGGCCACCCCACCCAGTGAAACGCCTCGCCTTTCTCCTCGCCCTCGCCGTCGCACTGC
>JBGPQQ010000499.1:0-2836 GCA_041489115.1 Vicinamibacteria bacterium
CCAGTTCTCCTCCCCCGGATGCACCGGATCGAACAGGAACACCCGTCCGTTCGGGGCCTTCCGGTTCGTTTGCACCAGCAGATGTTCCCCCACATTGTCGACCACGCCGAGGTTATCGTCGTAGGTCTCGATGACGGGGTGGAATGTCTCCTCGCCCGCCCTGCGGTAGTAAAGCTGGTTGCCTTTCGAACCGCCCTGCGCCGCGACCAGGATGACGAACCGCTCGTCCTCCGTGTCGTGACAGAGGAGGAGGTTGAGCTGTCTCAGGATCTCGCCCAGGTCGGTGGTGGTCTTCGAGAGCGAGCGGAGGTAGGCGCGCGTCTCCGCCATGAGCAGCGCCGCCCCGAACCCGTGGCCGCTCACGTCGCCCACCGCGATGCCGACCCGGCCGTCCGCGGCGAGGAGGAAGTCGAAGTAGTCGCCGCAGGTGTGGTCGGCGGGGAAGGCGGCCCCCGCCAGGTCGAAGCCCGCGAGCTTCGGCGCCCGGGCCGGATAGAGCTTCTGCTGCACGATCCGGGCGAGGCGCATCTCGACCTCGCGCTCGTGGGCCCTCTTCAGCCCGGTGACGTCCCGCATCACCGAGACGAAGTTGGTGATGCGGCCCGTCTCGTCGCTCACCGGCGTGATGGTCTGCTCGGCGTGGAACAGCTCGCCGCTCCTCTTCCGGTTGACGGGGGTGGCGCTGTGGACCTCGCCGGCCAGGATGCTCTTCCACAGCCGCTCGTAGAAGCCCGGCTCGTTCCGCCCCGACTTGAGGATGCTCGCCCGCTGGCCGACCGCCTGCTCCCGCGTGTAGCCGGTGGTGACCTCGAAGGCCGGGTTCACGTACTCGATGACGGCGTTCGGGTCCGTGATGAACACCGCGTCCGTGGTCCTCTCGATGGCCTTGGAGAGCAGGCGGACGACCTCGTCGGACCGCCGGTACGCGGTCACGTCACGGAAGACGATCACGCCGCCCGAGGGCTTGCCCTTCTCGTCCAGCAGGGGGGCGCTGTTGACGCTGATCCAGGTGCCCTCCGGGTTGTGCGGGTTCCGGATGAAGAGCTCCGCCTCGCGGACGTGCTCGCCGCGTATGGCCCGGGCGAGAGGGAGCTGGTCGGGCGGGTAGGGCGTCACCCTGTCGGGCAGGAAGCACCCGTACACCAACGACCACTCGCTGGGCGGGGCATTGAGGGGACCCATCCCCACGATCTTCCGGGCGGCCTCGTTCCAGAACAGGAAGTGGCCCGCGCGGTCGACGACGACGACGCCGTCGGCGACCTGCCGCATCGCCGTCTCCAGCATCTCGAGACGATGCGCAGTGGAGCCCTCGGGCGGCGGCGGGGCGGGGCGCGTCTCGACCATGGGCGCTGCTCCGATCCGCCGGAGGCCAACAACTGTCCCCCACTGAACTCCCCGCAGGGGCGCGATTGCCCTCTTCCTGACGCTGCCGGACGGGAATCGGCGTCGTCAGCTACGATGGGTTCAAGGGTAGCCGGTTGCGCTGCGAAAGGATATACGCCAGTTCCGCCAATCCGTTTGTGCACTGAATCACAGGAGGCGGCGCGGCCGGAGTGAAGCGGATTCGTCGTAGGTTACTGACTGAGAGACGCTTACCAGAATAGCACGGCGGGGACAGCGGCCACCCGCTCGAAACGCAAAACAATCCAAAGCGCAGCGTCAGCGTGAGCCGCGCTCCCGTGGAGGCTACTCGCCGGGGCGTCCGGGCGGCGCGTCCCCCGGGGCGCTCATCGCCTGCAGGGCCAAGTAGCTCGGGCCGAAGCGCCGGATGTTGTCCATCTGCTTCTCGTACTGGCCCTGGTGCCGCTCCTCGTCCGCGATCAGCGACTCGAAGAGCTGCTTCGACTGGGCGTCCGAGTGCGCCGCGCAGACTTTCGCCGACTCGTTGTAGTCGGCGATGCTCTGCCCTTCCATCGCGACGGCCTTGGCGAGCACCTTCTCCGTCTCGGTGATCTTCTCCACCGGCAGGCTCGGGACCAGCTCGACCTCGCCCTTCAGGAAGAGGATGCGCTCGGCCAAGCGCTCGATGTGCATCATTTCCTCGACGGCGGTCCTCTTGTAGAGGAGGGCGAGCGGGCCGAAGCCCTGGTCGTCGAGGTGGAAGTGGAAGTACATGTACTGGTGGACGGCGGACAGCTCGTCGGCCACCGCGCGGTTCAGGAGCTCGATGCTCTTCGTCCGGTCCATGGCGTCCTCCCGTGTCTGAGCGAGGGGCTCAGGCGACCGTGACCTTGAACGTCTCCGGGTCCCAGCCGACCGACCGGCCCTTGTCGTAGCTCAGGTTGCACAGCAGCGCGGGGGCGGCGGCGCGCAGGCCGAAGAGCGCGTCCTCGACGACCGGCTTGCGGCTGCGGACCGACGCGAAGAAGTTCCGGAAGTGGTCGAGCCGGGCCTCGTAGCCGTCGGGGGCGGCGAAGTGGTGCCGCGTGGCATCGGACAGGGCCGCGTCCTTCGAGGGCTCCGCGTCCCAGTCCTTCGGGAGAGGCGGGCGGCGGGCGACGCTGACCGCTCCTCCGCCGAGCTCCATGAGGCCCTCGTTCCCCACGAAGCGGAAGCCCGATTCGCCCCACTCGCTCGTCACGCCGCCGTCCACGAAGTTGACCTTGAGGGTGAGGTTGAAGGCCGGCGTCGCGCCGCGTGCCGGGTAGTCGAAGACCGCGACCATGACGTCCGGGATCTCGCGGCCGTCCGTCCAGTACCGCAGGCCGCCGGAGCAGAACACGCGGCTCGGGCCGAAGGCGCCCGTCACGAGGTGCATCCCCGAGAAGAGGTGCACGAAGAGGTCGCCGGTCATGCCGGTGCCGTAGTCGTTGTAGAGCCGCCAGCGGAAGAGGCG
>JBGPQQ010000500.1:0-2832 GCA_041489115.1 Vicinamibacteria bacterium
AGACCTGGCGCCTCGTGTCGTGGGTCGGGGGCACGCGCTCGACCAAGCGGGCGGCCACGGAAGGCGAGGCCCGCGAGACGGCCCGCGCCTTCGGCCGCTTCCTGGCCCAGCTCCAGGACCTGCCGGGCCCGCCGCTCCACGAGACGATCGTGGCCTTCCACGACACGCCCGCGCGGCTCGTCGCCTTCGAGCGCGCGGTCGCGGCGGACCGCGTCGGCCGCGCGGCCGGCTGCCGCGACGAGATCACCGCGCTCCTCGACCGGCGCTCGCTCGCCTCGGCCCTCGCCCTTCCCGCGGCGCGCGGCGAGATCCCCGTGCGCCCCACCCACAACGACGCCAAGATCGCGAACGTGCTCTTCGACGAGACGACCGGCGAGGCGCTCTGCGTGGTGGACCTCGACACGGTGATGCCGGGCCTCTCCCTCCACGACTTCGGCGACCTCGCCCGCTCGGGCGTCAGCGACTCCGACGAGGACGAGCGCGACCTCTCCCGTGTCGCGGTCCGCGTGCCCGTCTTCGAGGCGCTCGCGCGCGGGTTCGTCGAGGGGGCCGGGGAGGCCCTCTCAGCGGAGGAGCGTGCGCTCCTCGTCACGGGCGCCGGGGTCATCGTCTACGAGCAGGCCATCCGCTTCCTCGGCGACTACCTGGACGGCGACCGCTACTACCGGACCTCGCGCCCTGGACACAACCTCGACCGCGCGCGGTCGCAGCTGCGCCTCCTCGAGTCGCTCGAGACGGCCGGGCCCGGGCTTCGCCGGATCGTCGCGGCGCTCACGCCACGACTTCCCCGCGTTCAGTTCTCCTGAACGTTCGTCGCGCCTAAACCGTTTTGAATCTTTTGCCGCGCCAGCAGGACCTCCGGTAGACTTCACTCAGGGATTGTAGGTCGCGGTTCACGCGGCCATCCCGGTCTCAAGGAGGTCTTGATGGTCAGTCGTGTGTGCTTCGGTTCCTTGGCGGTCCTCGTGTTGGCGGGTGCGGCCTTCACGGCCTGCGGCGGGAGCGCCACCACGCCGGTGGCTCCGCCCACGCCCACCCCGGCGCCCCCCACGCCGGCCCCGCCGGTGGGCTTCGTCTGCCCGCTCGGCCCGAGCTCCAACCCGTCCGACTACTGCCCCAAGCTCAAGGGCAAGATGGGCGACGTCGTCAACACCGCCCTCGACCGCACGCTGGTCAAGCACCCGGAGCTCTTCAACTTCGACGACATGAAGGGCGGCAACCCGAAGGTGCTCGACCGCCAGAAGTACCACGAGGCCGTGAAGCTCGAGCTCGAGGCGCAGGGCGTCTGCACGCGCATCGAGAAGGAAGAGATCGCCATCAAGGACACGAACGAGTACAACGAGCAGTGGAACATCTGGACGTCCGACGCCTACGTGATGCGCAAGTACGTGACGACCTGCATCCCCGCCTGGTGGTGAGCTAGGGACCTCCTCGAAGATGCCGAAGAGCTCGGGGAAGTCGGTCCCGCGCCTCGCACAGTTACGGACCTCGTACCGCCCTGGTTCGCGCTGGGCGAGGAGCCGTTCCAGGACCCGCACCGCCGTCTCGTCCTGCTTGACGCCCTGCCCCTCGGTGAACGAGTCGCCCAGCACGACCACGCGCCTCACGCCCGCGGGCTTCGGCCCGAGCGGCGCGTCCCGGAAGCGGAGCGCGTTGTAGCGCGACTCGACGGCCCACGGGTGGTAGCGTGCGTCGAAGATGCGGCGGCTCGCGAGCTCCGTTTCGGCGCGCACGCCCACGATCCGGAACACCCCCTCCAGCAGCACGAGTGCGACCGCGATCGACCCGCACGTAAGGGCGAGGTCGGGCAGGAGGACGCGCCTCGAGGGTGCCACCCCGAGGAGTCTAGGGATCGTCGTATGTGGCGTCAAGTAACAGATTCTAAAGCGTTTATGCCAAGTGAACAGTCCCCGTGGCCGCCACCAACGGTACCCGCTGCGGGACGATCGACATCGAGTGACGAAGGGACACGGCTCGCTCGACGCACCCGGCCCGCCGGACGGGTGGCGAGGCCGCGTCTCCGTCCGCTGGCTCGCCATCCTGGGGGTCTCCCTCGCCGTCGCCGCGGCGATCCCCCTCGACCTCCTGCCCTGGCTGCGCGGTCCCGCCCCGTATCCACCCGAGTGGGAGTGGGGTTACCGGCCCGGCGGCCCGGCCCATCCGCTGTCGGTGGCGGCCATGCTGGCCGGGCTGGTGATCGCTCTCCTGGCCGCCACGGGCGGGGGCTGGGCGCGGCGCCGCCCGCGCGTGGCGGCGGTTTCGGTGTTGGCGGTGGCCACCGCCGCCGGGTGGTGCCTGCAGCTCGCCGCCCTGGAGCGCGAGCCGGCGGGTCCGCTGCGGGCCCTCGTGGCGCGCGCCCTCTCCACCTCGATCAGCTCCTACCACGCCGTCGCGATCGAGGAGGGGGGCGACCCCCGCGCACTGCTCCGGTCCCACGCCACCCGGCTCCCGGAGCTCCTCGCGACCGCGAAACACGCCGCGACGCACCCGCCCGGCCCCGTCCTCTTCTATCGCGCGGCGGTCGCCCTGTGCGAGCGCTCGCCGGCGCTCACCGACGTGCTCCTGCGCGCGGCGGGAGCCGCGCGGCGCGACTCCCAGACGGAGCAGAAGCGGGCCGAGCGCGCGGGCGGGCTCCTCGGCGCGCTCGTCCTGGGCCTCCTCGGCGTCCTCACCCTCTGGCCGCTCGCCCTCCTGTCGGAGGCGCTCGGCCTCGAGCCGCTCCCCGCCGCCCGCGTCGGCCTGCTGTGGACGCTGGTGCCGGGCCTGGTCGTGATGGCCCGGCCCTCGACGCGGCGACGGCGCTCCCCGTCACGGCGTGCGCGCTCCTGCTGG
>JBGPQQ010000501.1:0-2830 GCA_041489115.1 Vicinamibacteria bacterium
AGGACTAGGGCCGGACCTCCTCCTGCACCTCCACCTCCAAGCGGCCCTAGTCCAGGCAGGTCGTGGCGGAGCGGCCGCGGAAGCTCTTGAAGAGCAGCGTCCGTCCCTCGGCGGAGGCCTTTAACGCGAGGGGCAGCCACGCCCCCTCCTCCAGCCGCCGGAAGTCGGCCTCGAACGAGAGCGACGAGACCGTCGCTCCGAGCCCGAGGGCGAAGCGGAGGCCCGACGTGTTGCGGACGAGAACGCGCGCGACGGCTTTCTCCGTCTCGTCCACCCACAGCCGCCCGGCGAGGCGGCGGAGGAGGCCGTCCCGCTCCAGGTCGAAGTCGCCGGGCCGGGCCGCGAAGTCGAAGACGAGCGCACAGCGGCCGTCCACCTCCTCCCGCCCCGCCGCGGAGAAAGAGTAGCGCTCCAGGATGCGCGAGAGGCGCACGCCCGGCTGCTCGGTCACCGCCCGCCCGGTCCGCAGCGCGTCCGCCAGCGCCCGCGCCCGGCGCTCCTCCTTCTCGCGCTCCTTCCCGGCGAGCGGCCGGCCGTCCTTCGTCACCTGCCTTCGCACCGGCTTGCCCTTCACGTGGAAGACCTCGAAGCCGCGGGTCTCCCGCCGCCGAACCCGCCCCTCACCGTCGAGCTGCTCGCGCACCTCGGTGACGTCGTAGGTGTAGAGGGAGAGCGCCTCCTCGCGCTGGCGCTGCGCACCGACGAGGCCGCGCACGAACGCGTTCCCCTCGGGCAGGGGCAGGCCGGCGGCGCAGGAGACGCTCAGGAGGAGTGCTACGACGAGGCCCACCCCCCGATCTTCGCGCGGGACGGGGCCGGCGGGAAGCGGAAGCCGGCGCCTCAGCCGTTGGACGGGGCGAGGAGCGCTTCGGCCTCGGCCGGGTCGACGAAACTTACGCCTACGTCGAAGGCGGGCTCCGTCTCCCCCGGCACGCGCTCGACGCGAACGACCTCGCCGCGCCGCGCCACGGGCGTCGCGCCCGGGCGCTCGATGGTGAGGCTCACCGCGCTGCCCACCGCGACCGCCTGGCGCAAACTCACGAGCAGCCCGCCCTCGGATAGGTTCTTGACGCTGGCCGGTGTGTGCGCGTCCCCCGTCGCGAGCGTCACCCGCTGCGGCGCCGGCAGCCGCCGGAAGCGGCGGCGCTCACCCTGGGGGAGCAGGATGCGGTTCTTGCCCGAAGCCTTCGCCCCGTAGAGCCCCACGTCCGCCTGCACGATCAGGTCGGCGGGGGCGCCCGCGTCGTCGGGGAAGACCGCGATGCCGCCGGAGAGGGTGACCGCCGTCCGGCCGCGCGCGAAGCGCTCCTCGACCCGGCGCCTTATCCGCTCCGCCACCACGAACGCCCCGAGGCGCGAGGTGTCGGGCAGCAGGACCGCGAACTCCTCGCCGCCGTAGCGGGCGGCCACGTCGATCTCGCGCACGCTGTCGCGCACGATGGCCGCGGCCTTCATGAGCACGCGGTCGCCCTCGACGTGACCCCGCTCGTCGTTCACGCGCTTGAAGTCGTCGAGGTCGAGCAGCAGCAGCGCCGCGTTCAGGCCGTGCCGCTTGGAGCGGAGAACCTCCTGGCGCAGCGCCTGAAGGAAGTAGGCGTGGTTGTAGAGGCCGGTGAGGCCGTCGGTCACCGCGGAGCGCTCGGTCCTCTCGTACATCGCGATCTCGATGATCTTCGGGTTGCGCAGCTCGTGGCTGACGTTCACGAAGTGGTCGAGAATCGCCACGCGGAGCCCCGGGTCGCGGCCCAGCGCTCGCTGCATCTCCTCCCGGTGGGCGGCCACGCGCTTCCAGCGCCGCGCCGCCTGCCGCTCGGTAAAGTCGAGGTGGGTGAGGAGGTAGAGGAGCGAGGAGTAGAGGGGGTCGCCCTCGCCCCTCGTTCGCTCGAACTCCGCGAGCAGGGCCTCCTCGCGGCCGGGGCCGGCCTCCAGGAAGTCGAGCAGTGACTGCCGGTAGCTGAGCGACTCGGCGGGGCTCTTCACAGCGGGGAAATCATCGGCTCGCGAAACCGCGCGAGACTGTATGATAGTCGCCCGCGCTTGTCCATATCTCTTTCCGGAGATAAGTGACGTGATTCACGCCGCACTTCTTACTCTTTCGCTATCCGCCGCCGAGGCCTCCGGGCTCTACTTCGAGCAGACGACGATCGTGCGCCCGGTGGGGGGCGTCGGGGGGCCCGGCGTGCGCTCGCGGGTGTGGTACGCCGGGAAGCGGCTGCGCCTCGAGGCGGGCGACGCGCCCGGCGGCCCCGCGCTCGTGCTGCGCCTCGACGAGGGCCGCGTCCTGCGCCTCGACCCCGAGGCGCGCGTCGCCGTCGAGCTCGACCCCGCGCGCCTGCGCACGCGCTCGCACGAGGCCGCCTCGGTGGCCGCCTCGCTGATGGGGGGCGAGGACGCGCTGCGCACGGCGCCGATCGAGGGCCGCCGGACGATCGCCGGCCACGCCTGCCGCGGCTTCCGCCTCCGCGGCCGGCAGACGAGCGTCGACGTCTGGGTGGCGGAGGACGTCCCGGCGGGGGCCGGCGTGTTCGCGGACTTCCTCGAGTGGTCGGGCGCGGCGCAGGCTCTCGGCGGCCTCGTGGCGGCGGTGCGCGAGCTGCCCGGCTTCCCGCTCGAGACCCGAACCCGGGTGAGCGTCCTCGGCGAGACCCAGGAGACGGTCGCGACCGTCACGAAGGTCCGCGTGGGCCCGCAGCCGCCGGAGCTCTTCGAGGTGCCCGCGGGCTGGCGTGTCGAAACCGAGAAACCCTGAACGACGGAGGCTTCCCGTGAAGATCCTGCTCTCGATCGTCGCCAACGCCGTGGCCCTCATCGCCACGGCCCACGTCGTGCC